>DMIX01000443.1 GCA_003451975.1 Propionibacteriaceae bacterium | reverse complement strand
GTACACCACCCACGGTGAAGACATCGTGTTGTTGATGCGTGCGATCAACGCGCGGCAGAAGGCTGCGGATATGCCCCTGCCCGATCAGTCCAACTGGGGGCTGGGCGGAGTCTCTGACGGGGGAAAGGAATACCCGCCCCTGGATGCCCTGGATGGCGTCGCCGATCTGACACCCTACGTCGCCGCGCTGCAGAACGCGCCATTGCGGTTCGACCGCTTCTGGAATGCCGAGACAGGTGCTCCCTTTGCCTCCTTCGCCGAGCTGCGTGGCTACGATGCGTGGCAATCCCCACCGGAGCAGGGGAACCTGGAGGAGATCCGCGCGGTGGTGGAGAAGTTGCACACGCTGGTCATCCCCGTCTGGAGTATGTTCTCTCTGGCGAAATACCCGGGACCGGAGCCGGACCCGAGCACGGTTTGTGGTGTATTCTCTACCGTAGGCGATGATCCGCTTCGCTGGGATCTGGCCTGCCTGTGGGATTGCCTCGAAAGAAGTGGTACTACGCGCCGGTTGCTTTCCTTGCCTCCGCCCGAAAGGGAGGAGATCCGCACACGGGCCGCACGTATCCTGGATTATGTGTCGCCGTCGGGGGAGATCAGCCGGGCTTTCCTGTCCTTCGTTACGCGCACGCTACAGGACGGGCCGTCGGTTACCTCAGCTGAGTTGGGTGTAACCCACGTGCTTGTCGTGTCGCAGGACAAATACTACGACGACATGGCACAATCGCAATCGTTGGGCGGGTTCGAAGTGCAGCTCCGTTCGTGGGGCAAGGCAGACCCCGGCACCCTCTGGGCTGACACGGACATCCAGATTCTATCCGCCGAAGACGCGGCGATCGCCTGGGATGGGTTCGGGCAGTCTGAAGGCAGCATTGGAGCCGGTGATGTGGGCGCACAGGAGGGAGTTGATTGGTTTAGCGTCCGGCCCGAAGCGATCAACGCCGGGGGCGTGACCCATTTTCAGCTCAGGCTGGGCGATGAATCGTTCCCTCCCCCACCGCCGTGGCGGCACATCATGCAGGATAGTTACACGCTGAAGGACAACACGCTCTACCATCTGTTGCTTATCGGGTTGGCCTTCCCGTTGCTGCCGGAGATGCCGGACTCATTCTGACGACAGCATGCCTGCCGGGAACCGCGATAGACAGCAGACTCGGTCGAGAGGCCGAGTCTGTCTCTTGTCACGTATTCGGTATCGCCGGAGGCACGTAGCACGGCTACCAGGAACGGCCACCGCCGCGTCTGTCGGAACTGCCGCCACCGCCGCGTCGGTCCGAGCCGCCGCCTCTACGGCCACCACCGCCGCCACCGCCACCGCGCCTGTCAAAGCCGCCGCCACCGCCGCCAGCGCCTCTGTCGGTGCGAGGTTTCGCCTCATTGACACTGAGCGCCCGACCTTTGAGGTCCTTGCCGTTCAGACCGGTGATCGCTGCCTGGGCTTCCGCCTGAGCGGGCATTTCGACGAATCCGAAGCCCCGCGACTCGCGGGTGAATTTGTCCTTGATCACAGAAGCGGACGCGACTTGCCCGAACTCCTCAAACGCCTCTCTGAGATCATCATCCGTGACATCGTGCGCCAGGTTACCTACATAGATGTTCATCCAACCCTCCCCTAAAATCGTGTGTGGATCAAATCCGAACCAATCCGAAAGAACACAACGCGTCACAGATGGAGCCTGGGAATCTGTCGTGTCTTTGGGACCGAGCCGACGGTCCCCTCGTGAGTGTGCCGCGTCACGTGGCATAGTCGCGCACAGATACAAGAAACCGTCCAGACCAGCTAAGTCTGGACGGACACGTGTCGTCTGCACAGAACTTACCGCGCGCATCGCGGACTATTCTACTGTACACCAGATGCGCGCGAATAGCAAATCGGGGATAAGGGAAAATCGTGGACTGAACCCTTTCCATCGATTTCTCCTGATCCCATTCCTGCGTTTCCTATTCGTCACTTGGTTTGAAATCCCGATGGCGGAAATCACCGCAGAAGGCTGCTTCCTCCTCCGTTTGGCAGGAAAGGATTTTGGCTGCACAATAAGGTTGTAATCGGACCTTGCCGCAGCCATAGTACGATCAAGGAGGAAGCGATGAACATACCACGCGAAGTGACCGTGAATGGCAAGAAATCTCTCTTGCCATTTATGCTCGTGTGTGCCGTACTGGCACTGATCGGCCGGCGACTGGCCAGGCCCGCCGCGGCGCAAACGGCTTCCAACAGCGCCCCATACGACACGCTCGATGCTTACGTCCAACAGCAGATGCGGCGCCTGAACAAGCCCGGCCTAGCGCTTGCCGTCGTCGAAGGCGAGCGGATTGTGCACACGCGCGGCTTCGGCCGTGCCCGCCCCGGCGGCGGAGCGCCCTCGCTGCGGACACCCTTCGTGCTGGGATCGACCACCAAATCGTTTACCGCCCTGGCTGTGATGCAGCTCGTCGAGGCCGGGAAGATCGAGCTGGACGTGCCGGTCCGGCGCTACCTGCCGTGGTTCCGCGTCGCCGATCGACACGCCTCCGCACAGATATCCGTGCGCCATCTGCTCAATCAGACCAGCGGCCTGCCACAGCTGCCCGGCTTGCTCGCGCTCACAGATTTCGACGACAGCCCCGCTGCCACCGAGCGCCAGGCGCGGGCGTTGGCTTCTGTCGAGTTGTCACACCCGGTTGGCTCGGCGTTCGAGTATAGCAATGCGAACTACAATGTGTTGGGGTTGATCGTCGAAGCGGCCAGCGGGGAATCGTACGCGGACTATGTTCAGACGCACATCTTCGACCCGCTGGGAATGAGCCACAGCTTCACCTCGCAGGCTGCGGCGAAGCGGGATGGGCTGGCAGTAGGTCACCGCCACTGGTTCACCCACCCCGTTGCTGTACCCTGGCTGCGCATGCCACGCGGCTCATTGCCGTCTGGCCAGCTCATCTCCTGCGCCGAGGACCTGGGGCGCTACCTGAGCGCGCACTTGGACGGTGGCCGCTATGGCAGCGTGCAGCTCCTGTCGAGCGCCGGCATCGACGAGCTGCACCGTGGGGCGGTGGAGAACGCGACACTGGGTATCACCGTGAAGTACGGTATGGGCTGGTTCGTCACGGACGAGGGCCCCACCACGATCATCGGGCACTCCGGTACCGTGCCCGACTTCTCCTCGTTCATAGCGCTGTTGCCTGAGCAGAAGAAGGGTATCGTCCTGCTGTTCAACGCCGACCACTACATGCTGCCCCCGGTGATCGCTGAGGCCGGGCTGGGTGCGGCAAGCCTGCTCGGCGGGCAGGAGCCGGCACCGGGCCCGTTCGGCTACGTCCCGTGGGTGTTCCGCAGCCTGCTGCTGAT
>DMIX01000010.1 GCA_003451975.1 Propionibacteriaceae bacterium | reverse complement strand
CGAGCCGACATCGGCGCTGGACCCTGAGATGGTCAATGAGGTCCTCGATGTCATGGTGACGTTGGCGAGCGCCGGCATGACCATGATCGTGGTCACTCACGAAATGGGCTTTGCGCACAAGGCCGCCCACCGGGTGGTGTTCATGTCCGATGGACAGATCGTCGAGGAGAACACCCCCGATGAGTTCTTCGCCAATCCACGCAGCGAGCGAGCCAAAGACTTCTTGAGCAAAATCCTCACCCACTGATTTCCCACCGAAGTACTCAAACCAAGGAGGAAAGATGAAGTTGACGAAACCCTTTGGGGTGTTNNNCCATCAGCCTCACCGCCTGTAGCTCACCCAGCACCTCGGATGCGAAGGTCGCAATCGGAATCAAATTCGATCAGCCCGGGCTCGGCCTGAAAGAAGGTGATACCTACACCGGCTTCGATGTGGAGGTCGCCAAATATGTCGCCAAGGAGTTGGGTTACACCGATATCGAGTTCAAGGAGACCCCCTCGGCGCAGCGCGAGACCATGCTGCAGTCCGATCAAGTGACGATGATCTTCGCCACCTACTCCATCACCGATGACCGCAAAAAGAAGGTGTCCTTCGCCGGACCTTACTTCGTGGCCGGTCAGGACCTCCTGGTGGCGACCGACAACACCGACATCACCGGACCGGACACGCTGAACGGCAAGAAGCTGTGTTCGGTGGTCGGGTCGACCTCGGCCCAGAAAGTGAAGGACAACTTCGCTGACCAGGTTCAGTTGAAGGAATACGACACCTACTCCAAGTGCGTTGAGGCCCTCGCCTCCGGCGCGATCGACGCTGTCACCACTGACAACGTGATTCTGGCCGGGTTTGCCGCCCAGCCGCAGTACGCGGGCAAGTTCAAGGTGGTCGGCAAGACCTTCAGCGTTGAGCGCTACGGCGTCGGCATCAAGAAGGGCGACACCGGTCTGTGCACCAAGATCAACACGGCGCTGCAGAAGATGGTCAGCGATGGTGCCTGGCAGAAGGCACTGGACGACACCGTCGGAAAGTCCGGCTTCGTTCCCGATGCGACGGTCAATCCACCCACCCCGGACGCCTGTTCTTGATCCAGAAGTGATCGGGGGCTCGGCCACTGAGCCGAGCCCCCGATCACCAACTGCCCTCGGCTGCGCAGGAGGTGATGATGAGTGAGTTAGCGGAGTTGTTTGCCACCTATGACGTTCTGGGTGCGTTCTGGATGACCATTCAGCTCACCGTCTGGGGCGCGATCGGTTCGCTGATCATCGGAACCATGATCGCCATCCTGCGTGTCTCCCCGATCGGGGTGTTGCAGCGATTCGGTTCGGCGTATGTCACCCTGGTTCGCAACACGCCGCTGACGCTGATCGTGGCGCTCACCTCGTTGGGTTTCGCCGATGCGCTGAGACTGAACCTGGCTGATCCGAACTCACCGACCTTCATCGTCGACAACAGCTTTCGCTGGGCGGTGGTGGCTATCGCCATCTACCACGCGTCCTTCGTCGCCGAGGCAATCCGCAGCGGCATCAACACCGTGCCGCAGGGGCAGGCGGAGGCCGCCCGCTCCATCGGCCTGTCTTTTGGGCCCAGCCTGCGCTATGTCGTGCTCCCACAGGCCTTCCGAGGTGCAATCTCCCCGCTGGGAAACACGCTGATCGCGCTGACCAAGAACACCACGGTCGTTGCGACCGTCGGAGTGGCCGAGGCGGCCTACATGATGCGGAACATGATCGAGTTCAACAGCTCGTTGTTGTATTGGATCTTCGCCATCATGGCCACCGGATTCGTGCTGCTGACCTTGCCGATCGGTCTGCTGTTCACCTGGCTCTCGCAACGGTTGTCGGTGCAACGATGAGTGGGGCAGAAACCTCGATCCTGTTCGACGCCCCAGGCCCCAAGGCCCGCCGACGACATGTCATCATCGCGACCATCGGAAGTCTGGCGATCCTCGGCCTGCTCGCGCTGCTCGTGGCGGGCTTGGCCAACCCGGACAACAACCAGTTCACCGCCGAGAAGTGGCTGCCGTTCCTGGATCCGCAAAGCTGGAGCGCCTACCTGATCCCTGGGCTGATCGGCACGCTGGTCGCGGCGTTGATTTCGGTGGTGCTCTCGATCGTCTTCGGACTGCTGTTGGGGATGGGACGGCTGTCGCAGCACACCTGGGTTCGCTGGGCCACGGGGGGCTTCGTGGAGTTCTTCCGCGCAGTTCCGGTGCTGATGATGATGCTCTTCGCCTACTACGCAGGTCTGTTCACGCTCCACCTGACCGGCGACCTGCTCCCACTCTTCGGCGTGGTGGTCGGACTGACGGTGTACAACTCCTGCGTGTTGGCCGAACTCGTGCGCTCTGGGGTCGGGTCGTTGCCGAAAGGCCAACGCGAATCGGGGCTGGCCATCGGGCTGACGCCGTTCCAGACCTTGCGCATTGTGCTGTTGCCTCAGGCCATCACGGCCATGCTGCCGTCCATGCTGAGCCAGTTGGTGGTCATCTTGAAGGACTCCGCACTGGGTTCGATGATCGCCTACTCCGAACTGCTGCGAGCCGGCACCAACTTGTCGACCCGCTACGGAAACCTGATCCCCACGCTGTTCGTGCTGGCCGTGATGTACATCGTGCTGAACTACCTGTTGACCCGCATCGCCGGTGAGGTGGAGGTGCGATTGCGCCGGGGAAACCGCGGCATTGTGGCTCAGGGCGCGACGGCGGGCATGGTTCCGCAGCCGGCAGCAGAACCCGACGTGCCCCAGACCGTCATGCCGAAACCGGACCACCGGCCCGGTCGGGAGAAGCAGAGATAGGCGTCCCAGACGGGATGAAACCCTGTACCTCGCCGAGGAATGCCAAAGCCTCCTGAGCGACTGCGATGATCGTCTCTGCCTTACGGAAGCCATGGCCTTCGCCGGGAAAGACGCGTAGTCGCACCGGGAGGCCGTTCGCGGCGACAGCGGCCGCCATGGCCTCGGCCTGGTCGGGGAGAACCACGGTGTCATCGGCGCCCTGCAGGATCAGCATCGGACAGCGGAGCTGATCCAGATGATTGATCGGCGAACGATCCAGATACTGCTGGCGTCCAGCGGGGTAGGGCGCGACGAGGCTGTCCAGGTAACGGGATTCGAATTTGTGGGTATCGGTGGCCAAGGTCTCCAGGTTCCCGATGCCGTACAGGCTGATCCCGGCAGCGAAGACATCGCTGAAGGTCAAGGCGGCCAGGGTCGTGAAACCTCCGGCCGACCCACCCCGTA
>DMIX01000308.1 GCA_003451975.1 Propionibacteriaceae bacterium | reverse complement strand
GGTTGGGACTGGTCTATGCAGTGCTGGTCGACCGCACCCGCGTAGAGAAATTCGCGAAGACGCTAATTTTTCTCCCGATGGCGATTTCTATGGTCGGCGCGTCGATCATCTGGAAGTTCATGTATGAGTACAAGCCCGCGAGCCTGCCGCAAATCGGCCTGCTCAACGAAGTCGTGGTGGCCTTCGGCGGCACACCACAGCAGTGGCTGCTGATCACTCCCCAAAACACCTTCATGCTCATCATCGTGATGATTTGGATCCAAGCCGGCTTCGCCATGACCGTGCTTTCGGCGGCCATCAAAGCCATACCCGATGAGATCATCGAAGCCGCCAAAGTCGACGGTGTCACCGGCGTGAAGCTGTTCCTCAATGTCACGGTCCCCAGCGTGCGGCCTGCCGTGATCGTCGTGCTGACGACCATCGCCATGGCGACGTTGAAAGCCTTCGACGTGGTCTACACCATGACCGGCGGTCAGTTTGAGACGTCGATCATCGCCAATGAGTTCTACACGCAGAGTTTCAACCGAGGCCAGATCAACATCGGTGCTGCGCTCGCAGTGCTGCTGTTCATCATGGTGATCCCGATCGTGGTCTACAACGTCCGACAGATGCGCATCTCGGAGGGTGAGCGATGAGTAACGAAGTCACTGCCCCGGCTGCCAGAAAGTTGACCCGCAAGGAGCAGCGCCAGGTTGATGCCAAGACTCGGTTGAGTTCGCCGACCGCGTCACTGATCGCCATTGTGATCGCCGTGCTGTGGACCGTACCGACCGCAGGGCTGTTGATCACCTCCTTCCGCCCGGCATCAGATGTACGCCGCACCGGCTGGTGGACGGTCTTCCTCGACCCGAATTTCACCTTGAAGAACTATGCCGATGTGCTGGGTACCAGCAACGTGGCCAACTCCTTCTTCAACTCCTTCATCATCACCATTCCTGCGGTGCTGATTCCGATCATGTTGGCGTTGCTTGCCGCCTACGCCTTCGCCTGGATCGATTTCAAGGGCCGCAACTTCTTGTTCGCCGCAGTCTTCGCTCTGCAGGTGGTGCCGATCCAGGTGACGCTGATTCCGCTGCTGACCCAATATGTGAGCTGGGGCTTGGCCGGCACCTACTGGACGGTGTGGTTGTCACACACCATCTTCGCTCTGCCACTGGCGATCTTCCTGCTGCACAACTTCATGAAGGAGATTCCTCGCTCCTTGATCGAGGCGGCGCGCGTCGACGGCGCGGGTCACGTGCGGGTGTTCTTCCAAGTGCTGATGCCACTGCTGGTGCCGGCGATCGCTTCCTTTGCGATCTTCCAGTTCCTGTGGGTCTGGAACGACCTGCTGGTGGCTCTGACCTTTGCAGGCCCGGAGTACATGCCGATCACTGCGGTGATCGCCACTTTGTCGGGCAGCTTCGGCAGCAAGTGGTACCTGCTGGCTGCCGGTGCGTTCGTTTCGATGGTCGTGCCGGTAGTGGTGTTCCTGTCGCTGCAGCGCTACTTCGTGCGCGGCCTTCTGGCAGGCGGCGTGAAAGGTTGATAATCCCCGGCGGGGCGGTGCTGGCTCAATTGCCCAGCACCGTCTCCACCGGGTCGTCCTTGCTGTCGAACTCAGCCATCGACCACGTGCCGTCGTCGTAGCGCAGCAGATCCCAGGATCCGGTCCGCTGCGGGAACAACTCGGCGTCGCTGCCTTTGAGTGCCTTGAGGAAGTTGCGAATCACCGAATCGTGGGTGATCACGATGACCGGGCCCGCCGGAGAGTTCTCGGCAATCTCGTTGAGCGCCGCAGTGGCGCGAGCAGCGACGGCTTCGCTGGCTTCGGCTCCGGGCACCTTACCCAAGCTGCCAAATCGCCGAACGACGTCTGCTGCGATCTCACCGTCGGCCTCGCCGAACGCCCGGTCGATCAAACGACCATCGAGCTCAACATTGAGACCGGCCGCGGTGGCGATCGGTGCCGCGGTCTGGGTCGCGCGCTGTAGCGGGCTGGACACGATGCGGGTGGGTTGAAGCTTGGCCAGCAACTCGGCCAAGCCCTTGGCCTCGGCCTGGCCCACCAGATCCAACTCTGGGTCGAGCCGACCCCGAAGCCGCCCGGCGGCGTTCAACGATGTGCGGCCGTGCCGACACAGGTAGATGTCAATCATGCGACTCCCTCAAGACCCAGTTCCTTGACCAGCCGCGCGACATGGCCGGTGGCTTTGACGTTGTAGCGAGCTTCGGCGATCGTTCCCACACCCTCACCATCAACATCAATGACGAAGGTGGAGCGGATCACGCCTTCCATCTTCTTCCCGTAAAGCACCTTCGTGCCATAGGCGCCGTAGGAGTTGAGTACGTCGCGCTCGGGGTCTGCCAACAGCGTGAAGCTGAGACCCTCTCGGTCGCGGAACTTCGCCAGCTTCGTGGGTTGATCCGGAGAAACCCCCAAGATCTGGTAGCCGGCTGCGGTGAACTGGCTGATCGAGGCGTTGAAATCGTTGGCCTCAATCGTGCACCCCGGCGTCATGGCAGCCGGGTAGAAGTACAACACGACCCGGCTGCCGGCGAAATCGGAGAGGTTGACGGTCTTCTCGTAGGTGTCGACGAGCGTGAAATCGGGCGCGATGTCACCAGCGTTCAATTTGGCCATATCGCCAACCCTAAGCCATCAGCGCCCACACGATCCGAACGCCGGGCCCCGGTGGGCATAGGCTGGACGGCAGCTACGTGAAGGAGACGCCATGGCGACGACGACGCCCACCACAGGCAAGGCCCCGACGAAGGCCGACATCGAAGCCGAGATCGCTGCCGCCCGCGAACGCCTCGCCGGCAACCTCGCCGACCTGATCGATCAGGTTCATCCGAGGGCGATCGTGCACAACACCGTCGCCGACGCCCGCCGCTTTGTGGCCGAGGAAGTACGCCAGGTTGCCGACCAGTTCGTCGACGAGGACGGCACCCGGACCTCACGGGTGGTCCTAGCCGCTGCTGCCGTAGCCGGTGCGGTCGGATTCGTGCTTATCATCCGCTCGATCTTCTCGGGGCGTTGACCAAGCGGTACCGCCACCGCTCGCAGCGCAGAGGGTGGTTGGCCCTCGGCGGCGGCATCATCGCTGTGGCGATCATGGCCGGCTGCACCGCAGCTCCTGACCCGGAGCCCACAACGGCGGTTGATC
>DMIX01000126.1 GCA_003451975.1 Propionibacteriaceae bacterium | reverse complement strand
GGGCGGCCTGCACCATGTCGCAGGCGTAGCCGGGCATGGTCTCGTTGGCCAGGCGGGCGGCCTGTACCACGGTGGCTTCGGGATCGTTGTGCAGGTACAGCCGCGGATAGACCGGAATGCAATGGCCGCCGACGGCGATGCCGGGACGGTGGATGTGGCTGAACGGCTGGGAGTTGCAGGCGTCGATGACCGCGTAGATGTCGACGTTGAATCGGTCTGCGGCCTTGGCAAACTCGTTGGCCAACCCGATGTTGACATCGCGATAGGTGGTTTCGGCGAGTTTGGCGAACTCCGAGGCTTCTGCTGTGCCCAAGTCCCAGACTCCGTTAGGTCGGGGCAGGTCGGTGCGCTCGTCGAACTGCAGCACTGTCTCGTAGAACTCGCGCGCCTGCTCGGCACCTGCCGGGCTGAGTCCGCCGATCAGTTTGGGGTAGCGGCGCAGGTCTTGGAACACCCGCCCGGTGAGCACCCGCTCCGGGGAGAACACCAGATGGAAGTCGGTGCCCTCGCTGAGTCCGGAGAGTTCCTCGATCATCGGACGCCAGCGGGTGCGGGTAGTGCCGATCGGCAACGTGGTTTCGTAGCTGATCAGGGTGCCTGGGGTGAGGTGTTTGGCCAGCGACTGGGTCGCCGAATCCAGGTAGGTGAAGTCAGGCACATAGTCCGCATCTACCAGGAGCGGCACCACCACGACGATCACGTCGCTCTGGGGGATGGCTTCGGCATAGTCAGTGGTGGCGGTGATGAGACCTTGGCTGACCGCGTCGGCGAGCTTCTCGGGGAGCTGGTATTCGCCGGGGAAGGGTACGGTGCCAGCATTTACCAGGGCGACGACCTCAGGGTTGAGATCGATGCCCATGACCTTCTGCCCGCTGGCGGCATACTGCACGGCGAGTGGCAACCCGATCTTGCCGAGCCCCACGACTGCGATCTGCATTGTTCTTCCTACTTCCTTGTTGTGCCTGGTCCTGGCGCGTCCCGGCTCAGCTCTCCAGGAACTGGGCAATCACAGCGCTGGACGCTGCCCCGGAATGCCATCTGTCGACGAATGCTCGGCCTTGATCGACCAGGGCGCGGCGCCGCTGCGGGTCTGCAGCGAGCGCTGTGATGACTTCGGCGAAGTCCGTTGGAGTGGCATCCACGATCGGAATGTCCTCGCCGACGAACTCCCGTACCTCGGGGCCTACATAGCCGACGACGGTCCGGCCAGCGGCCAATGCCTCGAGAGCGGCTGCCCCGTAGGTTGCGTTACGGATCTGCTCAACCACGATGTCGGCCTGGGCCAGCAACGCGGGCATTTCCGCATTCGGTACCGGGCCGGGGTCGGGCAGATACTCGATGACGCCGTCGTCGTGGAGTTGCTGGAGTACGGGCACGATCACATCGGAGCCCTTGATCGGCTCGTTCGAGCGGCTCGGACGATGCAACACGCGAGGCACCCTGTCGAAGGAGGCCGGCTCCAGCGACTCCCACATGGTGGGGTCGATGGTGATGGGCAGCCAGGTGGCTTGCGGCAGGTCGTGGAGCAGTCCTGGTGTGGAGACGAAAATCGGCCCGTCGAAACGTTCGGCGATGGCTCGATTGGCAGCAGCCTTCTGGCCTATCAGTTCGCGCCACTCGGGGGTGGCATAGGCGAAGTAGGACTCGGGGATCCGCTTCATATGGGCGTCCGGATCACGCACGTCGCTGCCATGGGCGATCAGGGCTACGCGGACTCCGTGGCGGCGCAGCAGCTCGATTTCGGGCTCGATCGAATCGCCGAGGAAGTTGCCGAAGAGACGTTGGAATCCGTCGATCATGACGTGCGTGCGCCCGTTCAACAGCCACACGAGATCGGCCAGGCTGGCGTCCAGGTCGTTGGGGTCCGCGCTCGTGATCCGGTGCGGGCGGGCGCAGATCGGCTGCTCGACGCCGAGGCTCGCAGCGGGGATGCCCAAGTTCCGGCTGACGGCTTCAGCCCAGTAGAACGCTTGGCCGGCGCTGTTGGCCCGTCCGATCGCCAAGGAGAGTCCCGCGAGGGTGTTCTTGGTCAGGGGGGTCGCGTCGGTGGTCTCGGCGAAGTGGGCCGGAAGTAACTCACGAAGGGTTGAGGCGAGGGTGTGCGGCCCGGAAGTGCGCGGTGCTTTGGGGCTCAGCTTGAGATAGCACTGGCCGAGTACCTCACGTTGCGCCTCCCAACTGTAGGTGTACAGCAGGTCCGGGGTGATCGCTGCCCGGTAGGGTCCGGGATCTTCAAGGACGGTGGCGATCCGCTGCGCCAGGCCGGTGACGCTGCCGGAGCGGAAGACCTCGCCCACTCCGGTGGTGCGCACCTCCTTGGCCATGGCCTTGTTGTTGCTGACGACCAGTGGCAACCCGGCGTGGATGTACTCGCGGTATTTCGTCGGCAAGGACAGATCAAGATGGCCACCGGCCTTCAAGGGGATCAGTCCGACATCGGCCGAGGCGAGATAGGCGGTGACTTGGCTGGGTGGCACGTAGTCGGTGAAGTGCACGCGATCAGAGACCCCGAGCTTGCGGGCGATCTTGGTGACGTTGGCCGCCCCCTGCTTCTGGGTATTGGTGACGACGGCCAGATGTACCTCGGGCAGTTTCACCAGGGCTCGGACGGCGTCGTCGACGCCGCGTGCTTCGGCGATCCATCCGGAGTACACCACGAGCGGGGTGTCCTCACTCAATCCGACGGCAGCACGCAGGTTCGGTGCATCGGTGGCCCGGTCGGCATTGGGGGCGTTGGTCACTACAGCGGGGAGTTGGGGAAGCTTGTAGGTGCGCTTGAGGAGTCTTGCGATTTGCGGGCTGACGGTCATCACGAAGTCCGCGTCGCGAATGTAGTTGCGCTCCAGATGGACGCGGGCTCGGTAGTAGTCGCTGTCGGGGAACGACTTGATCTGCTCGGGGATGCATTCGTGGGCGTCGTAGATGACCCGTACCGGACGCCCGCGCAGCCGGCTGGCGGAGGCGTAGGCGATGGCCGCTGGCAGCGGAGCCACGTCGTGGACGTGGATGACGGTGGGTTTCAGGGCCGCCAAGGCTTCGGCGAACACCACATTGAAGCGGAGATTGTTGCGGCGCTTCGCGGCCCATTTCGGAAGCGACGATTCCTTGGTTCTCGCCGAGGGGCCGGGGCGTCGCAGCAGCAAGTTCTTGCCGCGCTTGGCTACCCGCATGGCCATGATCGTCGTGCCTTGCTTGCGCCACGCGGCCATGAACTCCCGGATGGGCTTCTTGGGAAAGATGGGTACCAGCAGCGCGGTCATGCCGTCCACGTCCAACGCCTCGGGTTGCGGTTCGCGGGTGATTCCCAGAACCAGGGTCTCGAATCCCAGGTCGGTGGAGACACGCGCGGATTTGATGACGCGCGAATCGCCGCGAACACCATTGGTGACGATGTGCACCAAGATGGGGCGGCGAGAATCGTGGGCCTGCTGTGAGGCTGCAGCCAATAGTTCGGGCGCTGTAGGTTCGGTCGAACTCACCACCGCTGGACACGTCCCTTCCGGAAATCTCACCAGATGGAGTCCTTTGGCGGGGGTGACCCCACGTCGGCCACCCATTTGACCCCGAGGCACGATAGCAGAATGCACCAAGTCGATTCAGTCGCTGAGTGCCTCCTCGGCGGCGTGGTATCGCCGTGGCTGCGATGCTGAGCCTGAGGGTATTAGCATGACCTCGGATTCGATCTGAAAGGGCGGAGGGGCATCGATGCCGCTGAAGGGACTTCGCCGCCGATGGTCCGCATGGCGCACCGCGCGGAACCACGATGCGCTGCGACGCGCCGCCCAGGCCACGATCGGCGCCTACCACGACCGACCGGGCTGGTCCTTTGAGCCAGTCGGCGGTGCCTATGTGGTCGCGCGCCAGGTGGAGGCCGTTCAGCCCTGGCTGTTCAGTGAACGGTTGGCCCAGCGGATTCATGGCG
Organism: Propionibacteriaceae bacterium; assembly: GCA_003451975.1. Lineage (GTDB taxonomy): Bacteria > Actinomycetota > Actinomycetes > Propionibacteriales > Propionibacteriaceae > Propionicimonas. The sequence continues at coordinate 10,686 of DMIX01000126.1, read as the reverse complement.
TGCTCGACGGTTTGGGTGTCGAGTCCTGGGCGGTGCAGCCGCTGCGGAGTCGGATCACGTTGTGGTCGGTGCGTGAGGATGACTTCGTCCGCGCGGTAGATGCGTCGCGTCAGGAGCTCGCTGGTGAGGGGTTCTATCTGCGCCCGCTGGGTGGACGTCGCATTCGGCTTGCCGAGGACTCGCTGCCGCAGGGCATCGACGGGGTGCGTGGGGTGGACATCTTCCGCTACGTGCGGGACTCCACGGGGCGGGTGACTTCGGACTACGAGCGTTGCCTGCTGGTGCGGTGGGTTCGTTCCGATCGAGACACGCTGACCACCGAAGTCCGTGAGGCGGTGGTACAGGAAATCGAGGATCAGGCTCCTGTGCCGGTGGTTGAGGTTCGACGGTGGGACGGGTCGACGCAGCCGCGACCGGCGGTGCTCGCAGTGCCGGACGTCTCCGAGATCGACTTCGAGATTGATGCGGTCTACATGTGGGTCAGTAGTGCCGATCCGGCCTGGCAGGAACGTCAGCGAGCGGCTTTTCGCAGACTTCACCTGCAGGATCCAACCGTCGACGAGGCGGCGCAGTCCGCGGTTCGCTATCGGGATCGGGGCGAGCTGCGGGCCTCGATGCGTTCCCTGGAGATGTACGCACCGTGGATTCGGCGCATCTTCCTGGTCACCGATGACCAACATCCCGAATGGCTGGACCTCAACTCCGACCGGGTCACGGTGGTCGATCATCGGGAGATCTTCTCCGATCCGAGCGTGTTGCCCTGCTTCAACTCCCGAGCGATCGGCTCACAGCTGCATCGCATTCCGGGACTGGCCGAGCATTACCTCGTCGTCAACGACGACGTGATGTTCAACCGGGCCGTGAGCCCCTATGACTTCTTCACCCCAGAGGGGTTCATGAAGATCGTGCTTTCCCGATCGCGGTTGGCGCGGCTCGATCCGGAGAAGCTGACGGCGCTGGAGCGTTCGCGGACGAACTCTGCGGGGCTCATCAAAGCCACCCACGGTGCTACCCCGACCCGTGTCTTCGCGCACATTCCGCTGACTCAGTCCAAGCAGATCGCCCAGGAGATTTCGCAGCTCTACGCCGCGGAGGTCGGCCAGACCATTCAGCACCAGTTCCGTTCACCGTTGGACTACGAGACGAACGCTTGGCTGCATCAGTACCGCGCCATGTTCACCCATCGGGCTATCGTCACTCAGACTCCATACGTCTACACCAGTCCCACCGAGGGCAAGCCTCGTGAGTTGATGGATACCGGGGAGGCTTTCGCCGACGCCTTGTTCGTGTGCGTCAACGACAACGTCGCCCCCGATGAGAAAGCCGACGACCAGTGGCTGGCGTCGTGGCTGTCGCGGTTCTATCCGGTTCCTGCTGCGTTTGAACTGGCGGACGGGGTTTCGGGCGAGAATACCGGCAGGCTGGGGCAGCCGGACTGATCTATCGCCGCGGTCGGCGTGCGTAGGACGCGTCGACCCTCACGGTTCTGCGCGGCAAGGTGTTCCGGGAGTTGCTCCCGACAAGCGGCTATGCGCGCCAATCGAGGCGGGTGAGGGCGGCGGCGATCTCGGTCGATGAACCGGCCTGAGGGTATTCCTCCTGCCAGAGCTTGATCGCCTCCAGTTCGTCTTTGCGCGAGGTGTCGTCGACAAGGATCACGGCGCCGTCCATAAGTTTGTTCGCCAGAATCGGGATTGCCGGATACCTGGCGTGTCGCCCCGTGGTGGCCGGAGGTCCATCGACCAGGAGCAGATCGATGTCGGGCACGGTATCAACATCGAGGTCGTACCACCGGAAGACGCCATGCGCCGTCTCGTGGGCGACCAGGTCGACCAGTCGCACCTCGACGAAGTCTTCCAGCCCGTGCGCTGCTACGCGCTCACGGGATTGGGTGGCGTATTCCCGTTGGTGCTCCAACGAGATCAGTCGGCCCTGGCCGAGTGCCCGCAGCGCAAGACCAATCCAGATCGTGGAGGTGCCACTCCCGCACTCGACCACCGTCTTCGGACTCCTGGACTCGATGAGTCCGGTGAGCGCGAGGAGCCCGGAGGGATTCATGGCCCAGCCCATCGGTTTGGGCAACGGCGCATCGGTGGGATATTTCTGCATGAGTTGGAGCAGCGCTTGGGTCTCGGCGACCGCAGTCTGCGTGGCGCGATCCACGTGCTGCGAGGTCAGGGCTTTCCCGGGGCTCTGCCGCTTCATGGAGGCGGCCAGGTCCGTCAGCGCAAGCGCCGTGATATTCGTGGTGGCTTCCAGCGAGGACCAGTGGGCAGTATCCCGATGGATCGCGCGGACAGTGGTTGCGACTCGACTCACGCGGGATCGCGTATTTGAGGCGATTCGCCGCGTGGAGATAATGAGGTAGCTCTGGACGCCGAACGCCGCGAACACGATTCCGAGAGTCAACCCCATCCAGAAGGACGACAGTGCCCAACCGAAGAGCGCGATGAGGGTGATCTCTGCGATTGCCGCGAGCAGGAGCAGCTTCCACCGCTGCCGGACGGTCCTCCCGGCCCTGGCGGCGATGCCTTCCTGGGGGTGCGTCCTATTGCCCCGCTTCTTCCTTCGTGCGGGTCGTGGCGCGGACGCGCCGGCGAGGAGCGTTGCGGCGCGGTCATTGAGTAGTGGCGGTATCCAGACGTCAGCCGTACCGGGGCGGTTCGCGGTTCGCTTGAGAGTCGCGATGATGCAGGAGCCGATGGGACGTAGCGTGATCACGTCGTAGGTGCTGAGGGCGTTGCGGGCCTGCGTAGATGCTGATCCGGCCGCGCTGAACGCGATATCGATCTCCTCTTCATCGGCGGGCCAGATGTCCGGCCGCTCCAGAAGGGCAAGGCAATCCGTCAACAGGTCTGAGGCGACAATGACGGTGCCTTGACTACGGCGCGGTGGATGCGTCAGTTCGGTGACGAGGCGGACTGTCGTCGTTGAAAACAGGGTCGAGACGGGACCAGATATCTCGGGAGACAGCTCCGAGGTGGTGACAACCAGGGCCGTGTCTTGTCTCGCCGTGAGGGCTGTGGGGGCTGGTAAATCGTGCGAACGGTCCATATGTCCTTGCCTTGAATGGGGCAATCCGGCTACTCACATTAGGATACAGACATGCCGAACCCGCTCGACTCCCTCCAGCTTGCATGGACCCACTCAGAGCGGGTGGCTCGGTGGTAGCGCTAACGGTCGGAGTTGCTGCCTATCGGGCCAGAGAGTGGGTCGACCGTCTTCTCGCGGCGCTGCGCGAGCAGACTCTTGCCCCTGATCTATTCGAAGTGCTTTTCATCGTTAACGGGCCTGATGATGGAACGGCCGCCTACGTTACCGAGCGTGCCCCGGGTGAAGCTTTTGATCTGCGAGTGATTCAATTCACCGAGGGCAGTAATTCGAAGGCGCGAAACCTGGGAATGTGGGCGGCCCGGGGGGATTATTTGGTCTGGGTGGACAGCGATGACTCGGTGTCGCCCAATTTCCTCGAGGTGCTCCTGACTCACGCCAAGCCTGGAAACGTGGTCTTGTCGGCCTTTGCAGAGGTTCCCGACACGAGCCTCGACGGCGTCAGGAACTTCGACAACTACATCAGTCGTGGGGTCCTGAAGTGGGTGGGTCGCCGGGGCACGCTGCGTGGCGTTCGGGTGGCCGGATCCTACGACGGTGGCAAGCTGATTTCGACGGATGTTGCGAGGACCTGCTCCTACCGTGCCGATCTCAGGACGGGGCAGGACGTGCTGTATTGGACGCAGGTTCTCATCCAGAACGAGCTGGAGATTGTGGTCCCGCCGCTTGATGAGATGCCGATCTACGTGCGCACGGTGAGAGAAGGTTCGGCGTCACGCACTCTGGATCAGGGGTTCGCTGAGGATCGGCTTGCCTGCGTGGGAGCGCTGGAGAGCCTGAGGGCTGAGCATCCAGGGTGGCGCGGTGTGCTGACCGGTATACAGAGGGCGCAGACCACGGCGCTCGGAACCTGGCTTCGCGGCTACGTCGACAAGCGGAGCGAGATGCTTGAGCGCATCGAGGAGCAGTCGCCCGAACTTGGCGGCAAGGCGATTCTCAACCATGAATTGGCGGACACGCTGGTCGCCTCTTATGCGTTTCCTCCAAGTGCGGACGTCTCGGGCCTTGTCGTGGCCAAGCGCATGCTGTTGGCGGGGAAGCCTTACGACGTGATCCAGAACTCAATGGAAAATGCCCGTCCGGATGACCCGCTGAGCTTGAAGTTGATCGAGCCTGATGTGGGCACGCGGATCGTCGTGCACGAAGCGCCTAGCTGGTCGCGGGTGCGAGGAATCGAGCGATATGCAACGCGGGGTTTGGAGGCGCTCAGCGTGCGTCACAGTAAGCGTGGTCCCTATAAGAACCTCTATAGCCGCTCCATGTGGGCGGCCTCGCATGTTCTCGGGGCCGCATACAAGGTTCGGTACCCACAGGTCCGCTGGGTCGCCGAATTCTCTGATCCGCTGCTGTTGGATATTTCTGGCGACAAGCGTATGCGTAGCCTGCCGCAATCTCCGCTGGTGCAGTCGATAACTCAAGCGGCGAGAGCTCGCGGGTTTTCGGTGCCGGATTCCAATCTGTGGGAGTGGGTCGAGGCCTTCACCTATGCGCTCGCCGATGAGGTTACCTTCACGAATCCACTGCAACGCGAACTGATGCGAACCTGTGTGAAGGATCCTGATCTGGTTGCGCGGCTCGATGAAGTTTCCAGAATCGACCCGCACCCCGTGTTGCCGTCGACCTTCTACTCCCTAGTTGATTCCAACTATCATCTTGAACCCGGAAAAATCCATTTGGGGTATTTTGGGATCTTTTATGTCTCGCGGGGCCCGGGCGACATCTTCCAAGCATTCCAAAAACTGTCGGCTCGTACCCAGTCGAAATTCATGCTCCACATCTTCACCAACCAGCCTGATGACACGTTGCGAGTCGTGCGCGGTGCGGGCGTGGCACATTGCGTGAAGGTCAACTCCTACGTGCCCTACTTCGAGTTCTTGAACCTCGCCTCGCGGCTGGACTGGCTGGTTGTCGCAGACGCGCGGGCCAAAGCGGTGCACGGGGTGAACCCCTACATTCCGTCGAAATACTCCGACTACAAAGGCTCGGGCAGCAAGATCTGGGCCCTGTATGAGGCTGGAAGCATGCTCAGCGTGTCGCAGGCGGATGCTCACACCGAGCTCGGTGATGTCGACGCGGCGGTGAGCTTCCTCGAGGAGTTGTCCTCCTAGGCCGCGTCAGCTTCTCCAGGCCCCTCGGGTATCGATGACTGTCGTGCGTGGCGTAATCGTGGGACGGGTCGCTTTGAATTGTGTGTGATCCACAAGCAGCACGACGCAGTCAGCGCCGGGGATGGCCTGTTCTATTGATGCGAGTTCCACATTCGACAGTGCGTCGAGCTCGGCCGGTAGCGCGTTGATGTGCGGCTCTACGACCCGCACTTCAGCATGAGGAAGCTGTGCAGCGAGCCGCCCGACAATGGCCCGGGCCGGTGATTCGCGCAGATCGTCGATGTCCGGCTTGAAGGAAATTCCCAATGCGGCGACAACGGGTGCTTCGACGCCCTCAATCGCCTGGAGTACCTGATCGATCACGCGGTCAGGTTTGCCGTCGTTCACTTCGCGCGCAGTCCGGATGAGAGGACTGTTCGCTGGATCTGCGGAGACGATGAACCAGGGGTCCACCGCAATGCAGTGGCCACCGACACCGGGTCCGGGCTGGAGGATGTTGACCCTTGGGTGGTGATTTGCCAACCGGATCAGTTCCCAGACATCGACTCCCACTGTCTCAGCGATGAGCGACAACTCGTTGGCGAACGCGATGTTGACGTCACGGAAGGAGTTCTCGACGAGCTTCACCATCTCCGCGGTCGTGGCGTCGGTGAGCAGGAGTTCTCCCTGGCAGAAGACGCGATAGACAGCAGCGGCACGCTCAGCATCATCAGGGTTGATGCCGCCGATCACGCGATCATTCGTGATCAACTCGGTCATGATGCGGCCTGGCAGGACGCGCTCGGGGCAATACGCGAGTGAGACGGCGAGATGCGCATCGGTGATCAGGTCGGGACGGAGTTCTTCGATCCACGTCTTGACTAGGGCGGTGGTTCCAGGCGGTGAGGTCGACTCGAGAATGACCGTGTTGTCTGTCACCAGCACCGGAGCGATGGCTTCCACGGCCGAACGGATGTAACTCAGATCCGGTTCGTGATTGTCCCGGAAGGGGGTGGGGACCGCGAGGATGAAGGTGTCGGCAGGCTCGGCCTGCGTGGTCGCCGACAAGCGCCCGGAGCGGTGAGCCTCGCTCAGTGCCTCGGCGAGGCCCGGCTCGACGAACGGCAGGATGCCCTTGGTTACCTCGGCGACTATTCGCTCGTTGACCTCCAGCCCAACAACGTCAAGGCCGCCCTGGCACAGGGCGACCGCCGTCGGCAACCCGATGTAGCCAAGCCCAACGACACAGACTCTGGGATTGTTCATGGCATCTCTTTCACGCTGAAGTCGGGAAGTCGTTCGCCTACTCCCAGGAGTTGGGCCGTCGCCGCCACCGTTCGATCGGCGGCCTTCCCGTCACCATAGGGGTTGATGGCGTTCGCCATCGCGGCGTGCCGTGCGGAGTCACTGAGGAGTTCGCTGACTGTGTTGATGATCGCGGCGCGATCAGTACCGACCAGCACAGCGGTGCCAGCCTCGACTCCCTCGGCGCGTTCGGTTTCGTTACGAAGAACGACCACCGGGACACCCAAGGCAGGTGCCTCTTCCTGGATCCCACCCGAGTCGGTGATGACGAGCTTGCAGGCGGCGAGGAGACTGGCGAGTTCGAAATAGTCCAACGGCTCGGTCAGCACGCAGTTCTCGACCTCGCTCAGGTGTTCCTGGAAGATCGCTCGCACTGCCGGATTGTGGTGCAGCGGAAAGACGAAGTGGACGTCGGGGTAACTGAGACACAGCGCGTGCACGGCCTCGGCGATGTCATGCATCGGACGGCCCCACGACTCGCGTCGATGAGCGGTGATGAGTACCACGGAGCCGCTCATCGCTGCCCGTTCGACCTGCGGGTCAGTGAAGGTTGAGGGGGTGGCGACAGCGATCCGGAGCGCATCGATCACAGGATTCCCGGTGATCGTAACGTCGCTGGCCGGAACGCCCTCGTCCAGCAGATTCTGTTTGTTGGCCTCGGTCGGCGCGAGGTGAAGCGCGGAAACCCGGGTGATCAGTCGCCGATTCCCCTCTTCTGGATAGGGCGACTCGATGCTGAGCGTTCGCAGGCCCGCCTCGACGTGGACGACCGGGGTCTGGGTATAGAACCCGGCAAGTGCAGCGGCGAAAGCGGAAGAGGTATCTCCTTGCACCAAGATCGCCTCGGGTTGGTGCGCCTTGATGGCGCTTTCCAGACGAATCAGCGTCTTGCTTGCGAGAGTGCACAGCGATTGGCCCGCCTCGAACACGTCGAGATCGACGTCGGGTCTGATACCAAAACCGGCATTGATCTGGTCAAGCATCGAACGGTGCTGACCAGTCACAGCAACGGTGAGTGCAAAGCGGGCATCTGCGTCGAACTGCCGGATGATGGGCGCAAGCTTGACCGCCTCAGGCCGGGTTCCGTAGACGGCCATTACTCTTCTTTTCAAAGTGCTTTCTCACTCCATAGTTGTCGGGGAATCGCGGACGATGTGAGAGTCTGCGTGACAGCTCACTCAAACTACTACACACACTGTGTGGGCCGCGGTTCATGGTCGCAATGTGCCCCAATTCGTCGGTCGTAAGAACCGGACACTGCCTGGTCGTACTGGCTGCGGCGCTCTTGGGTCAAGAGTCAAACATGGTCCTGAGGAACTTCTCCCTCCACTGCAACGCATCATGGATGCCACGATTGAGGCTGAATGCTGGGCGCCATCCCAGGGTTGTGAGCGCCAGTTCTGCCGAGGCACAGGCTCCGGCAACATCCCCGGGGCGCCGCGGTCCGTTCACCACATTCAGTTGTACCCCGGTGACTGATTCGAAGGCCCGAATGAGTTCGAACACGGTGGTTCCACTTCCGGTTCCGATGTTGATCGGCACGCTTGGCTGGGTGTCGCTGACTACGGCGTCGAGTGCATCCAGGGCGGCCACATGGGCCTGTGCAAGGTCCCATACGTGGATGTAGTCCCGAAGTCCCGATCCATCACGGGTCGGCCAGTCCGTGCCGGTGACCGTGAACGGGGACCCGGTCTCCGCGGCAGACATGATCTTGCCGAGGACATGGCTGGGCTGGGGATGCTGTAACCCGGTTCGTAACTCCGGGTCGCTTCCAATCGGATTGAAGTAGCGCAGAGATATCACCCGCAAGGCCGTCGCCGCTGCTGCATCGGCGAGCAGCCGCTCTGCCATCATCTTGGTGGCCGCGTAGGGGCTCTGCGGATCCAGTGGCGATTGTTCGGTAACCACCAGAGTGGAACGAGGATTCATATAGATTGCGGCAGACGAACTGAAGAGAAGCCGAGTACAGCCAAACTTGAGTAGCGTCGCAACAAAGGCAGGAAGCCCTGAAATGTTGTTTTGATAGTAACGGATGGGGTCTGCCACCGAGTCCGATACGACGGTATGCGCGGCGCAGTGCACTGCCGCAGAAATGGTCGGATGATCCGAAAAGACTCGTTCTAAGAGACGATCGTCGCCATAGTCGCCCTCGTAGAACGGGAACCGCGCAGCGAACGCGCGAATCCCTTGGGACAGATCATCAATGATGACCGGTTCGTGGCCAGCATCCGAACACGCAGAAGCAATGGTCGAGCCAATGAACCCGGCTCCCCCGGTGATGAGGATCTTCATAGGAAACGACTCAATCTCGGGAACTTCTGAATTGGGGCTCTACTAGCGCGGGCATGCTCGTGACAGTTTAGCGTCAACCCGCCATCGATGGGTTCTGTGGCTGGGCGCCGGGCTGTGGCGGGAGACTGGTGCTGCGCAGCCGAGTGCTGCTGGCCGCGTCTTCTTAGGTCAGCAATTCGCCGAAGAGTCTCTCCCATCGGTCTGTGATCGTCACCTCGTCGAAGCGTGTTGCCGACTCGCGCGCCCCCCGGCCCATGCGGGTGCGCAGCGCGTCGTCGGTCATCAGCTCGATCAGCGTCGAAGCGAAGCCGGGTAGGTCACCGTCAGGTACGAGTCGGCCGTTCACGTCGTCGAGAATGATCGCGGCCGGTCCGGTCGGGCAGTCGTAGGAGACGAACGGGAGCCCTGCCGCAATGGCTTCGAGGCCGACCAGGGGCAGTCCCTCGGCCGTTGAGGTCAGAGCGGCGATGGATCCTTTTGGCCACTCGCGCAGCATGTCTGTGATATTCGGCACGATTTCGACGATCTCGGTGAGATCGAGCGCGTTAATCAACCGGTGAAGGTCTCCTCGCCGCGGGCCTGAGCCATAGATGCGCAGTTTCCAGTCAGGTGCCTGCGCCCGAGTCATTGCGAATGCTCGGATGAGGTGGTCGAACCGTTTCCCTCCGACGAGCCTTCCCGCCGACACGATGAGGTGTTCTCGGCTCGAGGCCTGAGGGCGGAAGACACTCGGGATGGAGTTCGGGATTACCTCGAGACGGGGCACCCGGTCGCCATACTCCTCGACGACCCAGTCCTTGGTGGATTGGGTGAGCAAGACCAGGCAGTCGACCTGCGAAATGTACTCGTCGAGAGGTCCTCGAGAGGTTCCTCGCAGCTGGGTGGCTCGATGCTCCTGCTGGACGAGTCTCCGGCTGTCAGGCAGGAACTGCACGGCCAGTGCTGCCAGCGGCGGGGTTGGCGCGACAACGATGTCGGCGGTGCACGATCTCAACAGGGCAGGGAAGGTCTGATCCGACGCGGCGGTGAACTGGCCGTCCCAGGTAGGGGGAATGAGCTGCGACGGCTGCGTCGACAGATCGTGGGTGTTGCGGCGGTCGACGGCATATTTCCTGAGGATCGACCGTGAGATGGGGAAATGCGGGCGGTCGTGGTCCCGGAACACACTGAGAATCTCAACGCGATGCCCACGGTGCGCCATCGCATTCGCCTGGCTGATGATTGCCCTCTCGGTTCCGGCGCCAGCATCGGCGGTGACCAGGAGATAGGTGATCTTCATACCGAAGCGCCTTGCATGGAGGGGGTCTCGGCGCGTTGCACCGATAGTCGCAAGGTCCCCGGGGCTGACCAGTAGGCGCGCACCGTGAATGACGAGTCGCCGACTCTCACGGTCTCTGCGGGGTACACGATCGCGTCGCGGGGGAGGACGAGGTCACGTGACGCGAGCCCGAGTTCCCGGGGACTGGTGCTTTCGGCTGTCGCCCAGATCCGCCAGGTCGAGCGTGCTGGAAGTTTCTGGCAGTCGGACGCTGCGAGGAACTCGGCGACAACGAGTCGATGGTGGCCGTCGCCTTCTGATGTCAGCTGGTACCGGGGCATGGAGCCCATGCTCTCAGCGACGGCGAGTGCGCTCGGGCTTTGGCCAGCCGGTGCGGTCGTCGACAGTCGGATCGTTCCCGGGCCGGTCGCAACGTGCGTGACTCGGGTGCGGCTGTCCTCGCGCTGCGGCAACCATTCCGATGCCTGGGCCTTCGACTGGACCCAACGGGCATCGTCCCAGGTGGCATCACGTGTCGGGCGGTTGGGCTCGGGCTCCCGCACGGCTGCCCGCACCACCTTCCCAGAACCGGAGCGGACCAGGCGTAAGGCCTTGGTGTTCCCGGGAATCGGC
>DMIX01000238.1 GCA_003451975.1 Propionibacteriaceae bacterium | reverse complement strand
TGGCACACCATTCGTCGCCCAGATGCACAAGGTCGAAGACGGCTACCGGGAGGCCTCCCGCGAACTCACCCTGGACGAGTGGCAGCATCAGCCGCTGCGCTCCACCGTTTTGGACAACCTCGCCCGATTGACCTCAGCTCTGCAATAGGCCGACGCGCGTTACAGATTTGGCAGTGCCCGAGTCACCAGATCGCGCGCATACGGTGCAGCCACCGTCTGCAGGAAGCGGGGAAAGTCGACCGCAGCTGCAGCGTCGGCGCGGTCCGAAATGGTGCGCACCACAGCGAAGGGCAACCCGGCGGTGTGACAGACCTGCGCGACGGCGGCACCTTCCATCTCGACGGCCAACACGGTGGGCAGATCGGTGCGCAACTGCAGGGAGTGCTCGGAGGTCGACATGAACACATCACCGGACGCCACCACCCCCGCATGGGCGCGAGGATGGGTGATTCCGAAGCCGGTGAGCTGAGCGCTGGGAGCGGTGACGACCTGCGCTGCGGCATCGAGCAGCACACCGGATAGTCGAGCATCGGTCGGGATGTGACTCAACCCCACCGACGGCAGCACCCAGCGGGCGAACAGCGGCCGGGCATCCATGTCGTGCTGAACCAGCTCAGTGGCAACGACGACATCGCCGGTGTGGACCTCGGCACCGATGCCACCAGCGGTGCCCACCATGATCAACGCCTCGACCTGCTGAGCCATCAGCGTTGCGGTGATCGCCGCAGCCACTTTGCCCACACCACATTGCGCCAGCAGCACTTCGCGCCCAGCCAGGCGTCCGGTGTGCAATCGATGGCCGAGCACTTCCTGAGTGTGGAGCGGCGCCTCGGCAGACGCCTGCTCCACGATGGCGACGATCTCCTCGCGCAGCGCGCTGATGATTCCGATCATGGATTCCCTCCCCAGGGAACCTACCGCAGAATCGCTGGCGCCTCGCTGCACAGATCGGTGAGCACCTCACTCAGCAACGCCACCCCGGCCAGACAATCCTCGTCGGTGGTCAGTTCGCCCTCGTTGTGAGCGATGCCGCCAACCGAAGGCACGAACAGCATGACGGTGGGCACCTGATCCTTCAGGTTCGTCGAGTCGTGCCCGGCGATGGTCATCATCTCCTGGTGAGTCAACCCCAGGCGCTCCGCCGCGGCAGCCGCGAGCGACACTCCAGCGGCTTGATAGGGCTGCTGATCCCAGGCGTGGCTGAGAGCGAGGTCGATCTCGACGCCCACCTCAACGGAAACCGCCGCGATCGTGGTGCGTAGCAGGTCAACTGCGGCGACGATCGCTGCCGGATCCGGAGAGCGCAGGTCGATATTCAGGCGCACCTCGCGGGGAACCACCACCGGAGAGTTCGGCAGCACATCGAAGCGGCCCACCGAGGTGTGCAGCGGTGCGTCGGCGAAACGCTCGGCCAGTTCACGCACCGCAACCACCAACCGGGCGGCACCGACCAGCGCATCGTGCCGGTCAGCCATCACCGTCGATCCGGTATGCGACTGTTCACCGGTGACCACCACATCGAACTTCTGCGCTGCCCAGGTGGCCGTCACCAAGCCAATTGTGACCCCGGTGTCCTCCAGGATGCGACCCTGCTCGACGTGGATCTCGGCATAGGACTGCACCGGCGTCGGCCATGGCTGACCGAGACTGTCAGCCATCGCCTCGGCCACCGTGACCGAACCGGCATCGGTGGTGGCCAGTGCGGCTGAGCCGGCGAGCTTTCCGGTGAACACCGAGGAGCCCATCATCGACGGGGTGAACCGTGAGCCCTCCTCGTTGAACCAATCCACCACGGCCAGGTTCAGCCTCGGACGCCAACCACCAGCCGCCACTTTCTGGTTCAGACGATGAGCGGCGTGCGCGGAGGCCAATACGCCATAGGCACCGTCATAGCGTCCGCCCAAAGGTTGGGAGTCCAGATGTGATCCGGTGAGCACCACCGGAGCGCCCGGCACCCACTCCAGCACTCCGAAGAGGTTGCCGATGTCGTCGGTGTGAACTCGGAAGCCGCGATCGGTCAACCACTGAGCGAACCAAGCACGTTGCGCCAAGTCGGCCGGGCTGCCTGCCTCGCGATCCACGCCGCCGGCAGGGGTGGCCCCGAAGCTGGACAAGGTGGCGAAGTCGTCGAGGAACTCCCGATCGATCTGCTCGAAATCACCACTCACGACGCAACTCCATCGAGGAGCAGTGCAGACCGCCGCCATTCTTGTTCATCTCCCGGTAGTCGACCGGGACGATCTCAACGTCATAGCGGGTGTTCAGCATCTCAGCGGTCCTCGTCAGATGAGAGGGGAACAACACTCTGCGTCGGTCCAAGGCCAGTGCGTTGCAACCCCAATCTTCACCGGGCAGTACCGCGGCGGTTTCCACGCCGAGCTCGTGCAGGCGGGTCTGGAAGTCGTAGGGAGCTATCCGAGGATTGATCAGGGCCAAGTCGTCGTCCAGCATCAGACAGCACAGGTCGAGGTGGATCTGGTAGCCCGGCATCTGCACCCGCTCCACCGTGATGCCCTGCTCAGCCAGCAGGGCGGCCAGTTGCCGGTGGCCTTCGGGATTGCAGCGCACCGAGGTGCCGAAGAACGCCAACTCGGGACGCACCTTCACAAAACTGCCGCCCTCGACCAGGCCGGTGCCGGTGATCGTTCCCAGAATAGGCATCCCTGCGGCGGCCACGGTCTGGGTGATCGACAGCTCCTCACCGCGACGCATATCGGGCGCCAGCCGCCCGATGATCGCCCCACCGGCGACGGTCACCAGCGGGTCGCGGGTGAACACCGCCTTGGTGAAGCCATCCAGTTCGGGGGCCTCCACCACCTGCACGCCTTCGGCGCGGAGGGCGGCCACGAAGCCCTCCCACTCCTGGTCCAGGGTCTCCAGATCGGGCAACTCGTGCCCGGCCCAGTACCACCCCAGCTTCGGGTCGAGATAGGCGTTGAGGTCGGCGCGGTAGGCCGCCTCGCCCAACTCGGCGACCTCACGCAGAGCCTTGCTGGGGCGACGGACCATGACGACTTCGAGTTTGCCCACCTCGTCTGAGGCACCCCAGCGGGCACCCCAGACGCGCTCGAGTTGGCCGTCCTCGCTGAACCCCGGGCTCGGCTTGGGGCCGAGGATTTCGTGGAACAGGCCGTCGGACATGTCCGCAAGGGGATCGGGCATGGTGGGGGTGTGGTTCATACAGCGGCCTCGGCTTCGCTCACGGGTTCAGGATCGGAGGGCGTGGAATCAGGCGACGGGGAGTCGGACTCCACGATGGGGATGTTTGCTGCCGGGCCGGTAGGCACCAGTCGCGAGCCCAGTGGCCCGTAGGCGTCCTGGGGCTCGGGGAAGAAGAACAGCAGCGCAACGTAGAGCACCAGCGCCACGGCCAGACCCAGCGGAATGCTGATGTCGACGCTCCCGGCAAGGTTGCCCAGCGGTCCGACGAACTGGCCGGGCAGATTGACGAAGCTCACTCCGACCGCGGCGGCGACCAGCCAGGCCACCAGGCCGCGGTAGTTCCAGCCATGGGCGAACCAGTAGCGGCCGCCGCGCTGACGGCGGTTGAAGACCTGCAGGGAGTCGGAGTCGTACCAGCCCCGACGCACCCACCAGCCGACCATCATGACCACCATCCACGGCGCAGTGCAGGTGACGATGAGTACCGCCAAGGTCGAGATCGACTGCACCACGTTGAAGGCGAAGCGCCCGACGAAGATGATGCCGATCGAGATCAGCCCGATCAGGATGGTGGACTGCACCCGGCTGAAGCGGGGAAACACACTGGAGAAGTCCAGGCCGGTGCCGTACAAGGCGGTGGTGCCGGTGGACATGCCGCCGATCAGGGCGATCAGGGCGATGGGTGTGACGTACCAAGCCGGTGAGATCGACAGCAGGCCGCTCACGTAATCTCCGGAGGCGAGCAGATCAGGAGCTTCGGTAGCGATCATCGAGGCTGTGGCCAGGCCGAAGACGAAGGGGATGAGGGTAGCCACCTGGGCCAGGAAGGCCGCACTCATGCTGCGCCAGGCCGGTGTCTCGCGGGGGATGTATCGCGCCCAGTCACCGAGGAAGGCGCCGAACGAAATCGGGTTGGACATCACGACCAGCACCGCGCCCACGAAGCTGGGCAGGTACAACGCCATGGTGGCTGCATCGGCACCGGCCACGAAGATGCCCGGGTAGCTGGGATCGAAGCCGCCACCCAGGGCGAAGATGCCCAACAGGAACAGTGCGGTGGCTGCGATCACCGCAATCTTGTTCACCAGCAACATGAACCGGAAGCCGTAGATGCACACCACCAGCACCAGTAG
>DMIX01000133.1 GCA_003451975.1 Propionibacteriaceae bacterium | reverse complement strand
GCCCGAGACCGCGCGCGATCCGCTCGCCGGCACGTTCGCTCACGTGATCGTAGACGAGGCTCAAGAACTGACCGATGCCGAATGGCAGATGCTGCTGCGCCGCTGCCCGTCGCGCAGCTTCACCATCGTGGGCGATCGCGCACAAGCCCGTAACGGCTTCACCGAAAGCTGGCAGCAGCGGCTCACCAGACTGCGCTTCGACACCATTCACCAAGCCCGATTGAACGTCAACTACCGGACCCCGCAGGAAGTGATGACCGCCGCCGAGCCGGTGATCAAGGCGGTACTACCGGACGCGAACGTTCCCCGCTCGATTCGACCCGGTGGTGCCCCGGTGCGCTACGGCTCGTCGGCGGATTTGCCGAGGGTGATCGAGGATTGGCTCGCCACCCACGCCAGCGGCACCACCTGCGTGATCGGCGATGACTCGTTCCGCCCCACCGCGCGGGTGCAGTCGCTCACCCCGGTCGAGGCCAAGGGGCTGGAATTCGATCTGGTAGTGCTCGTCGACTCAGCTGCCTTCGGCGACGATCTCACCGGGGTCGTGGATCGCTATGTGGCAATGACCCGAGCCACCCAGCAGTTGGTCATACTGGGCAGTGATCGCGCGGGGGAGCCTGCGACGAGAGGCTGAGGCACTCCCGTGACGGGGACCGACCCAGGGGGCACCAATGACGGACACACCGGGGCGGTTCAATTCCGGTCTCCGCCAGCAGCGTGTGGCCTACTTGGAGTCCTCAGGTGGTGTGTAGTCCGGACTGATGGCGAGCGCGAGGACGACTTGGCCGCTAGGGGTGACATCGTCCAAACCGCCCAGTTCGCGAGTTTCGACTAAGGACAGATCCTTCACCGAGTAGACCGCAACCGAGCCGTTAGTCCAGTCGTCGTCATAGCTGAATGCGGCGACGTAGCCACCGGCCTTGGCCCATCGCTCAATCGGGCCGTCGTTGGCGCCCATACCGTCACGGATCTTGGACGTCTTTCCGGTTTTCAGATCACTACGCCACGCGGTACCGAGATCATCAATCCAGATCAGATCACTACCGTCGATCCAATGCGGAGAATCCGAGCCCGGCTCCAAAGCAGTATCTGGACGGGTGAACACGCCCGAACTCGCGACTAGCTTGACTCGGCGTACCGACCCATCCGAAACCCGCCAAAGCCACAACTCCACCGGCGTCTGCCCGTCGCGCGAGTCAGGTCGCCACAACCCAATGACAGTGCCATTGACACACGGCTGATTCTCCCTGCCCAAGAACACTCCGGGACGATGCCGACCAATCTGCTTTGGTTCCGGCTCACCACCAGGATTCAGCCACACCAGTTCTGACCATTCCTCCGAAGCATCGTCCCAATCGTCAGCCTCACCGACGAGATAAAGACCGCCCCCACAAAACCCAACCGAGTTCGCAAAACTGTCCAACACCGTCGACTGGGATCGTTCCACCAGCCCGTCGTACACACCAACACCCGTGTGGTTGTGCCCATCAAAAAGCCCATCATTGAACAAGATCACCCGCCGGCTTCCCGGTCCACCAACCGTGCCCATAAGGATGCTGCCGCCACGAGAGCGCTGCTTCTGCTCCGCGGCTTTGAGAGTGAGCTGATAGTNNGGTATCCCGATCCATGAAGAACAGGCCCGCCTCGTCCCACACCAGATCCGGATTATTGATGCCGCCAGTGGCAGCAATGGCAGTCGGTCCGGAATGGTCAAATAGCACCACGCGACCATTTGGCGCGGCATCGTTGGTGAACTCGCTAACATACACCGCCACGTCTGCATTGCCGAGGGACCTTGCAGCGGGCACACCCGTTGTGGTGATTCCACACCCGCCTACGGCCAGCGCGGCGGCTGTGACGCCTGGCACCGCCAGCCGCCACAGCCAACGCTTCTCAGAGTTGAACCGCATAGGTCTTTGTTCTGTCGCTTGCTGCGATGTCCCAGGGGAAAGCTGCTGCGTCACCCTTCTCGTTCTTCGGGTATCCATCCAGGTCGACCTTGGCCTTCTTCTTGTAGGAAGCCCATACCAACTCCGAACAGTTGACCCGATCGGCCGGGTTCAACGTCACAGCCAGGTCCACCACGCCACCGAAGGAGACTGTCACTTTCATGCCATCATGAAGCTTGTTGGCGAAGAACATGTAGTTATACCCCTGACCCAGGTAGGTCCGGTAGGCATATTTCGCGACTGCCTTTCGGGTCTTCGCCTTCAACTTGGTGACCTTCATGTACTCCGTCCCCACGCCGACCGAAACCTCGTCGATCGACTGTTGAACCGCCACCTTCCCCGCACCGGGAGCATGGACGATACTTTTTGTTGTTCGGTAAACCCCGGTATGGCCGAAGTTGGTTCCGCTCGAGTTGAAGCCCGAAGTGCTCACGAAGATGTCTCCAGCAGCTTTCGCCTTCCGTGCCTGGCGAATGGGTACGTTCGAACCACCAGAGCCCATCACCTGAAGCCCCCGATAGATTGCCTCGTTCCGTTTGGCTGTATTCCTGCTTACCTGTTTGCTGATGCTGGCGATTGTTGCTTTCAACTCGTTCTTGTAGGTGGTCTTATGCCGCTTCGCCAAGTAGCGCACCGTCGCTTCCGGGTTCTTCTTGCTGACACCCGGAACCAACGCGGACAGCTTCGTCAGGTTGCTTGTCGCAGCCTCGGCTGGGGGGGTGTCACAGCGGCAGACATCGCCAGCGTGATGGCACCAGCGATCAGCAGGCTTCTCATCCTCATTGCCATTCCCTTCACTGATCGACCTCGCGTCACCCGAAGGAGTGACTCAACACCACGCTAACGCCACCTCCACCGCATTGCAAGAACACTGTTCCCACACTTGTTGGTCGTGAGTGAGTCCTCCCGCACCCTGCGTCTGACGAAGAAGGCCCCGGTTTCGCCAAGCCCAACCAGCGGGTATCAGAGTGTGCCCAACAGACCAAGCGTCCAAGAGCTACCCTGGGTCGATCCGAGCCAGGGGGCACCAATGACGGACACTCCGCAGTATGTGCGCGAGCCGGAGTTCATCTCCGAGCTCGCTGACGGCACCGTCAAGCAGCTCAATCCGTTCAGCGGAACCGAAGTGTGGACCGTGGCTGGGCGCGGCAATCGTCCGCTCGGCGTCACGCTGCCCGATCCGGTAGCACTGGATTT
>DMIX01000324.1 GCA_003451975.1 Propionibacteriaceae bacterium | reverse complement strand
GTCTTCGACCAATTCCCGATCGGCTTCTACTTCGTGATCACCGCCACCATGGTGATCCTGTTCCTGGCGGCCAACACCGCCTTCAACGGATTCCCGGTGTTGGGATCGATCCTGGCTCGGGACGGTTTCCTGCCACGCATGCTCCACACCCGCGGCGACCGACTGGCGTACTCCAACGGCATCCTGGTGCTCGCGGGGGCGGCCATCGCACTGGTGCTGACATTCAACGCCAACGTGACCGCCTTGATCCAGCTCTACGTCGTGGGTGTGTTCGTGTCGTTCACGGTCAGCCAGTTCGGGATGACTCGGCACTGGACTCGCCACCTGAAGACCGAAAAGGACCCGAAGCTGCGGTCGAAGATGAAGCGCTCCCGGGTGATCAACACGGTGGGTCTGACCGGAACCGGCATTGTGTTGATCATCGTGCTGGCCTCGAAGTTCATCTACGGGGCCTATCTTGCGGTGATCGCGATGGTCATCGTCTTCCTGCTGATGCGTGCCATCCAGCAGCACTATCGCAAGGTTGCCGTCGAGACAGCGGTGGGACCGGCTGATGCCCGACTGTTGCCCAGCCGAGTACGGGCGGTGATCCTGGTGCAGGAGATCAACAAGCCCACAATGCGGGCGGTCAACTTCGCTCGTGCGACGCGCGCCAGCACCATCGAAGCGGTGTTGGTCTCGGTCGACGATGCCGAGACCAAACGGATCGTGCAGCAGTGGGATGAGCAGAGCCTGGATCTGGCGCTGAAGGTGATTGCCTCCCCCTATCGGGAAGTAACCGGCCCGTTCATCAACTACGTTCGCGGAATCCGCTCAGACAATCCGCGCGACGTGGTGTGTGTGTACATCCCTGAGTACATCGTGGGTCACTGGTGGGAGCAGTTGCTGCACAACCAGACCGGCCTGATCGTGCGTACTCGCCTGAACTTCATGCAGGGAGTGATGGTCACTTCGGTGCCCTACCAGCTGGCGTCCTCGAAGTATGCCCAGCATCGCGCTGAACGCCATACCGCGGCCGCGTGGCGGCGTCCAGGTCGCGGTCAGGTGCGGTTGGGCGACTACATCGATCCGGAACGCAAGGAATGAGTCTGAGTGTCGGCGATGTGCTGACCGGAATCGACATCGCAGCGGTGGCCCATGGTGGCCACTTTGTGGCACGTCACGACGGCCAGGTGATCTTCGTGCGCGGCTGCGACACCGGAGAGGTCGTCGACATCCGGATCACCGAGGTGAATCGTCGTTACGCCCGCGCCGAGACGATCGCGGTGCGAACCGCCGGGGAGTATCGGGTGATGCCACCATGTCCGGTGGCTGGACACTGTGGCGGCTGTGACTTCCAGCACCTTGAGGTTTCGCGGGTTCGTGAACTCAAACGCCAGATCGTGGCCGAGCAACTCCAACATCTGGCGGGCCTGGAGTTCACCGGAGATGTGATAGCGGTGTCACCGACTCCCTTCGGCTGGCGAAGCCGGATGCGCTACCACTACGACGAGAACGGACGGGCCGGGCTGCGAGCCCATCGGTCCGGCGACATCGTGCCCCTGCCTGCGGATGGCTGCCGCTTGGCTGCGGAGTCGATCGCAACCCCGCCGCCTTGGTCGGCCGGCACCGAGCTGATCGCGGCGGCCGCTGACAGTGGCACAGTCTTCGTCGCAGCCGGTTCGACTCAGAGTGTTCGTGAGACCGTCTCCGGGAGGCACTTTGAGGTTGCCGCCGACGGTTTCTGGCAGGCGCATGGAGCAGCACCCCAGGTATTGACCGATGCGGTGCTGGAGGGCCTGCAGCCGCGGTCTGGCGAGGTGGCTGCGGACCTTTACTGCGGCGTGGGGCTCTTCGCTGGTGCCCTCTGCGATCACGGCGTGACCGTGCTGGGCATCGAGGCCGACCGGACCGCCGTGGCATTGGCCCGGCGCAATGTGCCCCAGGGGAGCTTCCTTGCCGGCGACGTGGCCAAAGTGGCCGATCGCCTTCCACAAGTTCTGGATCTGGTGGTGTTGGATCCGCCGCGGACCGGTGCCGGTGGAGTGGTGCTCGCCGCAGTGCTGGCCCGCCAGCCGCGAGCAGTCGCCTATGTCGCCTGTGATCCAGCCGCGCTCGGACGCGACCTGCGGTTGGCTGCCGAACTGGGCTACCAGACCGAGACGGTGCAGGCTTTCGATCTGTTTCCACTGACTCATCATGTGGAGTGCGTTGCCATCCTGAAACCCGAGTGACTAGCACAGACGGCACGAGCGGCGGCAGCCGGTGGGGTGCCTCGTGGTCGACGTCGGGCCGGTATGCGTAATGTCGTCCCATGGTCGTCGATACCGGCGTGGGCAAGCTAGTCTCGAATCATCTAGTCGGGTAATATCTTGATATCGAGATATTTCGGAGGCAAACGGGAGGCCCCATGAGCATCGACAGCTATCACGCATCTGACGACCTGGTGGTGGGGGAGCAGAGCTACCAGATCTTCCGCACGGATGCCGTGGAAGGCTCGGCAACGCTGCCGTTCAGCCTGAAAGTGCTGTTGGAGAACTTGCTGCGTAACGAGGACGGCGCGAACATCACCGCCGACGACATCGCAGCCCTTGGCGCCTGGGATCCCAGTGCTGAGCCGAACAAGGAGATCCAGTTCACCCCCGCGCGGGTGATCATGCAGGACTTCACCGGGGTGGCCTGTGTCGTCGACCTCGCCACCATGCGCCAGGCCGTTGCTGATCTCGGCGGCGATCCAGCCAAGGTCAATCCGCTGGCTCCGGCCGAACTCGTCATCGACCACTCCGTGATCGCTGAGTACTTCGGCACCCCGGAGGCGCTCACCCTCAACGTTGATGTGGAGTACCAGCGCAATGAGGAGCGCTACAAGCTGCTGCGTTGGGCTCAAACCGCTTTCGACGAGTTCAAGGTGGTACCGCCGGGTACCGGCATCGTGCACCAGGTGAACATCGAGAACCTGGCCCGCGTGGTGTTCGCCCGCGCCAAGGACGGCGTCCTGCAGGCCTACCCCGACACCTGTGTCGGCACCGACTCCCACACCACCATGGTCAACGGCTTGGGCGTGGTGGGCTGGGGTGTGGGAGGAATCGAGGCCGAGGCGGCCATGCTGGGCCAGCCCATCTCGATGCTGATC
>DMIX01000452.1 GCA_003451975.1 Propionibacteriaceae bacterium | reverse complement strand
TGGGGGGCATGGCTTCCTGCCTAGTTGCGGTCGTTACGTTGTTATTCGTTACGACCCGCGAATAGCGAGTGGGTGGCTCGCCGTTCCCCCCGAACGGGTATACGTTCACGCTAGCACCCGACCAGGGAGCCTGACACCTGAATTACTCAAATGGCAAGATAATCCCGACACGGTCACCCGTGCGGGTGACTCCTAGCCAGAGTCCAGTTGTGGCCACCGGTCGAATAGGCGCGCAGTGCTCTCGAGCTGAGCCATTGTGTACAAATCTGGTGAGTGAAACGCGGTGATTCCGATCGAATTGTGTGGAATGCCTTAGTGAGGCCTTGTGTTGCTGGGAAAAACGGTGGCTCGGCGTGGCCGAACGTGCTCGGGCACTGAATGAAATTCAGCGCCCGAGCACGCAATCCCCCGGCTAGCGGTTCAGGCTCGTGACGGCGTGGTAGGACAAGTCCTGCTGCGCCGTTGTCGCGAAACTGACCGCGTCTTTGGTGGTGACGGTCGTCACCGTCGATCCGGCACGCGTCACGGTGGCTGTGAAGGTGCCTTCGGCAAGCGGGTAGGTCTTGGCGTAATGCCCGACCGGCGCCTGGTAGGAGTAGGTGGAGGTCCCGATCTTCACCGTGACCGTGGCTGGTGCGGTCAGCATGGTGACCACCTCGATGGTGTCGCGGGCCGCGGTAGAGCCGCTGCGCAGATTCATGGTGGCGGTGTAGCTCACCGGAGTGGAGACCTTCTGGATCCGGTGAGAGATGACCACTTCGTCGGTGAGAGACGGCGTCGAGGTGTCGACGGTCGTCGCGCCGGCTTGGAACTGGCGGGCGTAGTACTGGCGCACATCAAGGAAGGCCCAGCCATGGTCGGTGGATGGTGCGAAGCTGGTCGACTCGGAGTAGTCATTCCAGGTGGGGAGCAGCACCAAGTCGGCGTCCTGGGTGATGGCACGCTTCCAGCTGGTCGAGAGGGTCTCGGTATTCGAGGCCTCGTCGTAGATCTGCTGGTTGGGTCGGACATCCTGCACCGAGACCGGCTCCATCCACAGCTTGCCCAGTGAATGGGCTTGCGCCGACCAGTTCGGCCAACTGTTCAGGGTCGCCGTGTTGCGTACGCCCCAGTTTCCGAAGCCGATGCTGACGTCTTGGTAGGTGCTCATCTTGCTGGCGTCGAGGAAGACTGGCAGCAGCACGGCCGAGATTCCGTAGTTCGCCTTCAATGTCGCCAACGCGGTGGCGTACCAGGAGGCGGTCTTGGCCTCGGCGTCGAAGGGTGCCACGACAACACTGCCGTTCAGGGTGTACACCGAGTCGTAGCGGGCGAGCTTTGCGATCGCGCTGGCGAAGGTATCGGTGGAGATGCTTCCCATCGCCCACATGTCTGGCTGCAGCATCACCGAGAAGTCCCCCTCGTCCGCGGCTGCCTGCATCAGCTTCTCGACGAGGTACCAATTGCGATCAGCGGTATTGGTGGTGAGGAGATCGACGGCGAAGCCGTCCAGGCCGGCGGCCTTGGCTTGCTGTACCTCGGTGTGCATGTCGGTGAGTTGATAGTCACCGGCGAGTGGGGCTCGTCCCAGCGGGCGGTCGCGGAGCAGGCCGCCGCACCAGGCGAATTTGCCACCTTCGCCGCTGGGGAGCAGGTATTGGGTGGCGTAGTAGTCCTGGCTCGGATCGGCATTGGTCAGCGAGATCGGGTAGGGCGGGAAGTAATGGGCGAAGACCTGCTTGTCGGCCGTTGAGGTCGTCGGGGTGGTGACCGGCGTGGGAGTTGGGGTCGGGGTGACGACTGGCGTCGCGGTCTGGGTCGAGGTGGGCGTCGGCGTGGGCGTCGGTGTCGGCGTAACGGTCGCCGTCGCTACCGCCGTGGGTGTGGGTGTGGGCGTCGGTGTCGGCGTCGGTGTCGGTGTGGGCGTAGGAGTCGTGTTGTGTGACTTGCCCTTGGATGTCCTGACCCGCAGCGTGGCGGAGTGGCTTACCTTGAGTTGACTGGTGGAGGTGGTGCTCAGTCGTACCGAAAGCCCGTCGGAGAGCTGTGCGGCGGTTGCCGAGGTCTTCAGTGAGAGGGTGACGGTGCTGCGCCTCTTGGTGATCTTCCTCGTGCCGAGCGTCGCGCCGACAGCTGGTCGACTTTGGTACTTGATACCGGTGCCGGTCCAGGTGTCACGCAGCGCGCGCACCTGCAGCTTCACCTTCTTGGCCGAAGACTTGCGCACCTTCACGGTGAGGGTCGCGGAGGTGACCACTTCGCCCGGCTCCAGTGCCATGGCGGGGAAGGTCAGGTAGGTCTGGTAGCGACCGCGCTTCACCTTGGCAACGGTGACGCTGTGTTTGGTGGAACTCCTGCGCAATCGATCGGTGTAGGTGGCCGCGGTGGCCCGCGCACTGCGCGAGGTGATGGTGGCGGTGGCAGTGTCGGTGCGCTTGACGGTTACGGCCGCGCTGGCGGACGCCGCAGGGAACGCGGCGACGAGGGTGAGCACGATCATCGAGATCGATGAGATCAGTGCCGTGAAGGCACGGCGGAGGGGGGCTCCGCCAGGCGTGGGGGGCATGGCTTCCTGCCTAGATTGCGGTCGTGACGGTATTTCGTGACGACCCGCGAATGGCGAGTGGGTAGCTCACCGTTCCCCCCGAACGGGTATGGCCTCACGCTATCAAGTACTCAGCATTCTTGCCACCTGAATTGATCAACTCGTGAGACCAATCCTGAAGTGTCACCTGTTCGGGTGACCCCTAGTCAGGCCGCGATTGGGCCCGCTGTTGCGGTTTTGTCAACGACAGCCGAATTGTGGTCGGGGCGTTGATTGAGCGGGGGAATTCCACACCCGGTTTATTTGCGTCACGCAGCCCGGAAGATCAGCGGGTCCGGCGCGTACTCCGCCGGCTTCGGAAGCCGCGGTGCGGCGACCTCCGCCGCGCCGCCCCCAGCCGGCCCTGGGATGCGGCACACTCTCACTGTGGCAGCCCTGATCGTCCAGCCTGTGGTCGTTGTCCGGTGCTCCTGTGCGGTGCTGGGTACACCCGCTAGCCTTGGGCTTTGACGCGCATGGGTGTTGGACCTGCTCCGCCAACGCCAGCGGCTGAGTCAGTGCCGATTCCAGCTCTGCTCTGCCAAACCCCGCCGGAGCCATTGAAGGAGACTCAACGTCACAATGACTGATCACAAATACGTGTACGAATTCGACGAGGGCGACGCCTCGATGCGGAATCTGCTGGGTGGCAAGGGTGCCAACCT
>DMIX01000429.1 GCA_003451975.1 Propionibacteriaceae bacterium | reverse complement strand
GGATCGGCGACTGCCACTGTCGGCCGCTCCGCATCTGTTGGATCTGATCGAGCCGGTCGACCTGGTTTACACCTGGGTCGACGACCTGGATCCGGCCTGGCAGCAGCGCCTCGCCGGGGCTGATCCTCAACGCGCGGTCCTCGCCGCGGACGCGTTGGATCCGGCACGCACCCGGGCGGGGGATCATCTTCGCTATTCACTGCGCTCGGTGGCCATGTATGCCAACTGGGTGCGTCACATCTGGATCGTCACCGATGCCCAAACCCCGAGTTGGCTGGTGCCGAACCATCCGAAGGTGACGGTGGTCGATCATCGAGAGATCTTCACCGACCCGGCGGTGCTGCCCACCTTCAATTCGCAATCGATCGAGTCCCAGCTTCATCACATACCGGGGCTGGCCGAGCACTTCCTCTACTTGAACGACGACTTCTTCTTCGGCTCGGCGGTGCATCCGGAGGACTTCTTCGAAGCCAACGGCATTGCCAAGTTCATGATGTCCACGGTGCCGGTGGATCGAGACGCCGACGCCACCTTGCGCAATGCCGCCATGCTGGCAGCCCGCCATAACCGGGCGCTGTTGGAGCAGACCTTTGGACGAACCGTGACCAACCGCATGCAGCATGTGCCCTACGCCCTGACCAAGACCACTTTGCAGGCCTTCGAAGATCAGTTCCCCGACGAGGTCGCCGCGGTGGCCGCGTCCCAGTTCCGCAGCCGCTCGGACTACTCGATTCCTTCCGACCTGGCCCACTACTACGGCTTTGCTCGCAGCGAGGCGATCCCCGGATCGATCGCATTCAGCTACATCGATGTCGGCTCGCCGCTGCTGATCGAGAAGCTGGAGAGCTTGCTCGTCGAGCGAAACGCGCAAACCTTCTGCCTCAATGACGTCGGCGCCTACACCGAGCCAGTCCCCGAAGCACTGGTCAACCAGTTCCTTGCTGCGTACTTCCCTGTCCCCAGCCCATTCGAGATGGGCAAGTGAGCGCCATGGACACTACGCAGCTCAAGCTGGCCGTGAAGAAGGCCATCGTCACTGCGGCCGGCGTCCGGCGACGGCTGTATCGCTGGTCATGGCAGGTGGTCCCTGCCGGTCTGCGGCGTCCTTTCGAGGTGGTCGACCACTACGACGTGTGGTANNGTGTGGGCCTACCGCGCCGAGCTGACGACAGCAATCTCCGCGCTGCTCGACGCCCACCAGGTGGAGCATCTCGTTCTCAGCGAACGGCTGCTGCCCAACCCGGTGATCGCCGTGGACGCCGAACAACGCTCCCGGGTTCTGCACCTCCTCAAGACTCAGCCGACTGCCGCGAAGTGGTGGCTGTCGCCCCACCGGGACGGGATCGCAGGCACGGCGCGTCCGGCCAGGCGGCTGCTGCCACGCCCGATGGTCGGCGCCTCAGGCATCTTGGTCTGCCGAAACTTGCTGACCGCGAACGGCTTGCCTCTCAACGATTCCGAAACTGGGGTACTGATCCAGTTCTGGGATCGGGTGGACGCCGAGTCGACCTCCACCGGTGGTGGGGTGCACGCCGCCGGAACCCGGTTCGCACCGGACAACAACGGTGTGCTCGCCTACGCAGATCCGCAGTTGTGGCAGATGGTTCAAGACAACGACCATCGTCTGCCGGCCACCCCGCCCCACCTGCTGCTGGTCAACGAACCTATCGACGTGGTCTACACCTGGGTGGATGGCGCCGATCCAGCGTGGCGGCGGCGCAAGGCCGAGGCGCTGGGCCAGGACCTGAGCAGCTACACCAGCGACGCCGCGATCGATGCCCGCTTCGAGAGCCGCGACGAGTTGCGGTATTCACTGCGCTCCATCGAGATGTTCGCCAACTGGGTGAATCACATCTGGATCGTCACCGACCAGCAAAAGCCCTCGTGGCTCAGAGAGGATGATCGACTCACGGTGGTCGATCACCGCGACATCTTCACTGATCCGTCCGCGCTGCCGGTGTACAACTCCCACGCCATCGAATCGCAGTTGCATCACATTCCCGGACTGTCGAATCGCTACCTGTACTTCAACGACGACATGCTGTTCGCCTCCCAGGCGGCCCCGGAGGATTTCTTCTACGCCAACGACATCCACCGATTCTTCCCATCGCCGGCCCTCATCGACACCAGCGAACACACCGAGCAGGACATTGCGGTGACCGCGGCGGCGAAGAACAATCGGGATTTCATGCGCACCGAGTTCGGACGCACCATCACCAACAAGCTGCGCCACACCCCGCAGGCGCAATCAAAGCCCGTGATGGAGCGATTCGAAGCCGAACACCCTGATCTCATCGACCAGGTGATGCGCTCACGACTTCGTCAGGACACCGACTACTCCCTCACCAGTTCACTGAGCCAGTACTACGCCTTCGCCATCAAACAGGCTGTGCCCACCGCTATCGCTAACGGCTATGTGGATCTGGCCTCACCACATGCGGAGTATCTGCTGCATCTGTGGCAACGCAAACGGGACCGCACCGTGATCTGCGTCAATGACTCTGGCACCGAGAGCGAGCGGGCCAACCGATTCCTGCGGCGATTCTTTGTGAACTACTACCCACTTCCGAGTCGCTGGGAGGCGGTACCTGCGTCCAGCAACGACTAAGGAATCTGGCGCGAACGCAACCGCTGCGACCTGCCGTCGTGGACCCTCTCGGGACGCTGGATACCACCGCTGAAGTGCGCTCGACAGCCGCACAGGGTGCCCGTACGATACGAATCGCCGCCGGGCACACCGCAGGCTGGCGATCCTGATGGCTCGAAGGAGTTTTGTGCGAAGACTGCCTGAACTTCAGCGGACGCGATGAGAGTGCGCCAGGACATGGCACTTGTCGACTCCCTCAGACGCCTACTCTCTGAGACCCAACGCTGGTCGGTGAGCACACTGCATCGTTTCGGGCCTCGGCTAACCGATTTCGCCATCCCCGACGGGCACACCATGACGGTACTGCTCGAAGGATTCCGCGAGAAGCCCGAGGTGGAACTGCGCCTGGGTGGCACTTCGATCCCTCCGTTGAGCTGCGTCAGGCTGAGTCACGAACCAGGCCAGCGCAGTTGGCAAGCGGTTTTCG
>DMIX01000383.1 GCA_003451975.1 Propionibacteriaceae bacterium | reverse complement strand
GCCAGATCGTCGTCGGGAGCTGAGGGAACGATGACCAGGCCGGCAACCTGCTCGGCAAGCGCGGTTGAGACGAGCTTGCGTAGCCGGGCTGGATCGGCGCCGGTGTTGCCGACGAAAAGCACGGTGTCGTGTTCATTGGCAACTTCCTCAACTCCTTTGGCAATGCTGGTGAAGAACCGGTTCGCGATGTCGGGCACAATCAGCGCCCAGGTGCCGTGGCCGGGTCGACGCAGCCGTCGGGCTACCCGGTTCGGGCGGTAGTTCAGCTGGCGGGCCGCTTCTTGGACCCGTTCGGTTAGTTCCTGTGATACTCGGTCGGCTCCGCTGAGGACTCGCGACACCGTCGCGATAGACACCCCCGCGAGTTCGGCAACCTCACGAATACTTGTGACCACTTGTCATCCCACATGTCTCGACACGATCTGGGAAGCTGGTGGGCCGGCCGCCTTCGGTGACAGGCCCACCAGTGATGTGACTCCGGCCTTAGATCTCGCCGGCCGCCCACTTACACATCCGCTCCCAGAGCAAGCCGTAATCGGCCCACTCATGGAGGTTCCCACATAAATGGAAAACCGGATCGGTTGTGTAAGCGATGGAACGGCCTTTTCCAGCACTCCCCACCACGAGGAAGGGATCCTGACGGCTGGTTGCGATCACCTGAGACTCCGGCTTTGGCTCGACAAGGTTGTACCCCAAGATCAGACGATCTTGCGGAATGTCGATGCCGGCCAGAATCGGGTGGCTCGGGTCAGTGACCTGAATCGTTGCGCCATCGGGATGGTCGATGAGGTCATCCACTCCCTGTTTCATGATGACCGGGAGCACCTCTTCGATGGGCGATCCGCCCCACATCCCCTTGCCGTAAATACCGGAGAAGGTCAGCCAGCCGCCCGCCATGATGAGTCCACCTCCATCAAGGACCCACTGACGGAATGGAGTCACCAGATTGGGGCCCATGGGTACAAGCTGTTCGCGATTACCAAATGGCATCTTGAAGTTCAGGTACCCGACGTCGGAGAGAATGATCACGTCATACTCGCTCAACGCCTCCGCGGAGTTCGGGAACTTCGTTCGGATGTCGGCAGCAGGCATGTGATCCAGCTCGATTCCCGGACGGGGTCCCAATGCCTCCCTCAGGACTCGCGCGGAGTCCCGATAGTAGGTGTGGGTGAATGTGTCGATGCCTTTTGCGGCAATCAGGGTTTCCACCAGAGTGTCGCCGACATACAGAACACGGGTCATTTCTTCTGGTTCCCTTCGGATATTTTCGGTGTATCAGGACGGCTGGTTGTACTTCAGGCCGTCATTGACAGTGATGACCTCGATCTTGTTGAGATCGAGTCCCCAGGCGGCATGGATAGCGTCGTAAACGCCGTCATCCTTCAGCTCGGTCAGGGCCTTCTGGACCATGTCGCGCAGGTCACTGCTGTTCTTGTTGAAAGCCATCGCGTTGTAGCCCTTGCCGTACTCGGTGTTCTCAACGACCTCGAGGTTGGCGGCGGCAGCATCGGTCTTGATCAGGTAGGAAGCCACGCCGGTCTGGTACATGGTGGCGTCGGCGCGGCCGTTCTGAACCTGCAGCAGCGAGGTGGCGTTGTCCGGGAAGATCGCGATGTCCATCTTGTCGGTGCACTTCTTGTTCTGCGCCTGCAGCAGGCCCAGCGGCACCGAGCCCTGCACCGAGGAGATCTTCAGACCACACAGCGAGGGCATGCCGTCGATGCTCTTGGGGTTGCCCTTGGTAGTCACGATGGAGTTGGAGTCGGTGGAGTAGTCGACGAAGTCCACAACCTTCTCCCGCTCTGGGGTATCGCCCATGGCTGCAATGGAGAAGTCGAACCGGTTGGCCTGCATCGCGGGCAGAATTCCGGAGAACTCCATAGAGGTGAAGGACGCTTTCAGCCCGAGCTTCGCCGCAATGGCGTTGGCGATGTCCATGTCGGCACCGCGCAACTCGTCGGTGCCCTCAACAATGTAGCCATACGGCGGGGTGCCAGCGCTGGTGACGATGTTCAGGGTGCCCCCGCTGATGAGTTCGGCCGCAGGCTTGGCCAGGTCCGCGCTCGTGGTGACGTTGTAGGTGGTGTCTCCGGTGGGGCCGCCGGTCACGGCTGTGGTCCCCGAAGGATCGGCACCTCCTGAATCCGGACTGCTGGCGCAGCCGGTGAAGGCGATCAGCGCGGCGGTAGCCAACGCTGCGATCGGTCGTAGTTTCATTGGTTTCTCCTCGTTGTTTTCTTTCGGATTGGGATTCGCCTCGTGCGGCGAGAAGGTCTAGGTCACTTTGTTGAGGAAGGCCTGCGTCCGGGCGTTCTTGGGGCTGTCGAGAACTTCGGCGGCGGTGCCTTCCTCGACGATCACGCCGGCGTCCATGAAGATCGCACGGCGAGCCACCTGCCGGGCGAACCCGACTTCGTGGGTGACCACGATCATGGTCATGCCTTCGTTGGCGAGTTCGGTCATGGTGTCGAGCACTTCATTGACGAGTTCCGGGTCCAGCGCGGAGGTGGGCTCGTCGAAGAGCA
>DMIX01000322.1 GCA_003451975.1 Propionibacteriaceae bacterium | reverse complement strand
TGGCCCAAGGCCTTGTAGAAATCGTTGGGCTGATCGACGATACGTTTCACGGCCTGCATGTAGGTCGCAGCATCACCCCAGCTCAGCTTGAGGCCGCCGGTCTCACGCGCGGAGATGAGCCCCCGTTCGAGAGTCTCGGTCGCCCAGGCGAGAACAACACCGGTGCTCATCGCATCCAGACCGACAGCTTCGACACGATCGATCAGTTTCAATACCCCTTTCGGGTCTGAGATGCCGAGCATGGTGCCCAGAGCATACAGCAGCTCGTAGTCATACGAAATCATAGAGGTCTTGTAGAAGTACGACTCATCCTCATACGGCTCGCGTAGCGCCGCGATATGGATGCAGCCCACGGGACAATGGGCGCACGCCAGGCGCCGGCCGAGGAAACCATCTGCGAGCGCCTCGCCGGAGATCTCCCTGGCACCCTCAAAATAGCCGGATTGGACGTTGTGTGTAGGCAGACCCCCGATCTCATTCAATGGGAGAATGTTCTCTGCGGTGCCGAGATCATGGTATTTTTGCATGACTGGGGACTGCACCGCCGCTTCATAGGCCGTGTCGTAGAGCGAGCGATACTGCTTCCGATTCGCCACCGGCAACGAGCTGTTGCCTGCGACGACGAGGGCCTTCAAGTTCTTGCTCCCAAACACCGCCCCCAGTCCGAGACGCCCAAAGTGCCGGTACGTTTCCGTCATAACCGCCGCATAGGGAATGAGCTTCTCCCCTGCCCGACCGATACGCATGATACTGCGCAGCCCGGCGCCGGGCTCGTTCTCTCTGATGATCCGCCCGACGGTACTGGTATGGCTCATGCCCCACAACGTGGCGGCATCGCGAAACTGCACGTTGTTGCCGTGCACCGACAGCCAAATCGGGATGTTGCTCTTCCCCTTGATGACAATGGCCCCATATCCAGCCAGGCGGATCGCCACAGCACTGCGCCCGCCGCAGTGGCTTTCCCCCAGATTACCAGTCAGGGGCGATTTGAACATCGCTACCGTCTTTGACGCCAGCGGAAACAGCCCGGTCAAAGGACCGACAGCCAGGACGATCGGGTTGCCGTCATGGTACGGATCACAGCCTTCGGGGCACGTTTCCAGCAGAAGCTGGATAGCTACGCCAGCGCCGCCCAGGTACTTGTCGAACAGGTCGCTTCTTCTCTCGACCCAAAAACGCTTCTGAGATAGATCGATGTAAAGCACATTGGCCAGACTATCTTCTGCGAGCATAACCCACCTTCCCTTCAACAAATGTCTCACCGGAACAGGACCGGGTGAGGAAAGTTCTCACCATGCTTTTCGGTGCCAACTTTGCGCTTTAATTCACAAATGGAATTATAACACGGACAATGATTTCGTGCAAGTTTCGTGAGAAATCGCACAGACTGTACAGGGAAGGCTTTGACAATGTGGAACGACTATGCCAATATTAGACGAGAGACAGAACACGAACGCATTTGCCAGAACCCAGCAGTGCAAACAGAAACAGGGAGGGGACCAAGCGATGGGCAGCAGAGGCGCATTGATTTTCGCGGCAGGCGGGTTACTCGGTTTGTTGACGGCAGCAGCCGGCTACTTGGCCCTGCGCTTCCAGCGCGGGCGACATCTCGCTGATCGAGTATGGGCCGCTACTGATTGTCCGAAACTTGCGGACATCGGCGCAGTGAAACACCTATCGATCCTGCCGCTGATTGACTGGTATGCTGCTACCAGCGAATTGCTTACTGAGCCGGGCGTATCGTACCTCGTCCGCGCCGGCGACACAACCCTGCTCTTTGACGTCGGGTTCAACGCGCACGCGGAGCACCCATCGCCACTGCTACGCAACATGGCGACACTGGGGCTGGCCGTCGCGGACCTGGACGCGATATTCATCTCGCACATGCACGAGGACCACGTCGGGGGCATTCCGTGCCAACTGCGTCACACGTTCGCCCTGTCCGCCGGCCCGGTCGATCTGCGGGGAATACCGGCGTGGGTGCCACAACCCATGACCCAGCCGGGCGCAGAGATGCGCGTCGTGACCGGACCGCAGGTCGTCGCGCCAGGTGTGGCGACCACCGGTGTCATTCCCAGGCAAATGTTCTTCCTGGGGTGGACGCAGGAGCAGTCCATAGTGGTCAATGTCGAGGGCAAGGGCCTTGTGATCATCGTCGGCTGTGGACACCCGACGCTTGAGCGGATTCTGGAACGGGTCGAGAGGTGCTTTGACGCACCGATCTATGGCGTGGTCGGGGGGCTGCACTACCCGGTCACCGCGTCGCGCGAGATGCTCGCCGGAATTCCGTTGCAACGGATCCTCGGCACCGGCAAGTGGCCCTGGGATCCGATCAACCGCGCGGATGTGCGGGACAACATCGCGCTGCTGCAATCGCGTCATCCGTTCCTGGTGGGCCTGTCCCCTCACGATAGCTGCGACTGGAGCATCACCGCTTTCCGCAAGGCGTTTGGACCGGTCTACCGAGACGTGTGGGTAGGCCAGGAGATCGTGGTGCAATGAGGGTGGTCCCACACACCGGCCACGAGCCCATCGGAACGGGAACGCCGCCGAAGTACCGGGTTTGCGCCAGCGCCGTGCCAGCAGGCCTACGGGCTGCCGCGCAACGTCGCGATCAGACGCTTCTCGTGCAACAGCAGGTCAAACGCATCGCAAATGTCTTTCACTACCAGGTCGGCGTTGAGTAATGCCTTGACGGACAACCCCTCCGTACCCAGTACGGCGATGCTGAGTCCACATTCCTTCAACATCAGCAGATCGGAGTCACCGTTTCCAATAGCGACGACCTGCTCCGCGCCAAACGAACGGGCGATTTCGGCCTTTTCCGCTGCCTCACCCGGCCCCGGCTGAGACGTGCGCTTGAGCCCTACCCGCAACTCCTGGGCGATTCGCGCTCCGTTGCCATGCGTGTCGCATGTGACGATAAAGATCTCAAGCACCCCGCTGAGCTGGTGCAGCCTCTCCCGCACCCCTGGCAAGACAGCTCCGTCCAGCGTCAGGGTCCCATTCAAGTCCAACAGCAAATATCGCAACAGCAAATCCCGTTTGCCGGGCACGGAAACTCAAAGCATTCTGTCGTTTCTCCACGGAATCATGTCATCTTGACGACGATGTTACTCAATACGTTAGCGGCCTCGTCCCCGCGATCCGCGGCGTTGCTGAGATGCCGGTAGATCTCCCGGAGCTTCAGCATCTTGACAATGTGTTCCAGATTTTTGGGGCCGGTGAACAGGTCGGCCAATGCCTCCCGATAGACCTCCTCCACCCTGTTCTCCAGAGCTTTGGCCTGCATGGCATGATCGATCGTGATTTCGGGGTGATCTCCGAGCCGCACTACGCCCAGATGAATCCGTTCCGCTGACTCACGCAGCAGACCGGTCATACGGCAGAGATACTCGTTCGTCTTGACCTCGAGGATAACCATTTCGTCAACCGTTGTGTATCCATAGTCGAGCATATCGTCAATCGCCAACGAAAGGCTCAGAATGTCCTCCCGGTCAAACGGTGTGATGAAGGTGCGGTTCAGGTCGTTCACCAGGATGCGGCGGAGCTCATCCGCTTCTTTTTCCAGCGTCTCCACTCGCTTGGCGAACTTCTTGTCCTGGCGTTGCATGTACTCCTCGAGTGCGCCGAACCCCTCTTCCATGATCGCCGCATGGTCCACGAGCAATTGCACGAATCGATCGGGCTTTCGTTTGAAAAAGTCTTTCAGGCCCATACAACCCCCTTAGCGCAGAGCCGGGAAATCAGGGAGCAACGCCCACGCGAGCGCAGCGAGCAGTGCCGCAGAGGGCAACGTGATCAGCCAGGCCAGCGCGATGTTGCCGACAGTCAGCCAGCGCACTTTGGCGAGACTCTCCGATGAGCCGGCCCCCATGATTGCGCCGCTGACAACTTGTGTGGTGCTAATCGGCTGTCCAGAGATGTTGGCCGCCAAAACGATGCATGTCGACGCTAACTGCGCCGTGAAGCCATGCACCGGCCTGATCCGAAATATCTTGCCGCCAACCGTGCGAATCACTCGTTCGCCGCCGAGAAACGCGCCCAACGCCAGCGACCCTCCGCCGACGAATACTACCCACAGCGGAACCGCAAACACCGCTGTCTGTCCGGTCGCCACGAGGCCCATGGCGATCAGCCCGATGCTCTTCTGCGCATCGTTCGAGCCGTGACTCAGACCCAACAACGCCATCGTAAGCACCTGCAGGCGTTTGTAGGTCGTGTTGACGCGCGGCGAGGCATTCCGGCTGAAGAAGAACACCCCCTTCAACAGCAGGTAGCTGAACGCAAAGCCGAGCACCGGCGAAAGCAGGAGCACGGCAAACAAGCGAAGTACCCCATCCCATAACACGGCCTGCGGTCCGGCACTGGCGAAAGCGACACCGATCAAGGCACCCACCAGGGCGTGCGTCGAGCTGGCGGGCAATCCCAGCACAGTCATCGCCACATTCCACACGAGTGCCGCAGCGAGGCTGGCTAGAATGAACCGCGGTGTGACCACCGTACTCACGATCAAGCCTTTCCCCAGCGTCGATGCCACCGCGATGCCAAAAAGAAAAGGGCCGCACAACTCGGCGAGAGCCACCAGAGCGAGTGCATTGCGCGGGCGCATCGCCCGAGACGAGATGACCGTCGCAGTGATACCGGCGGCGTCCTTGTACCCATTGAGAAAACCGTATGCCGCAGCACCCACAATGATTATACCCAAAACCACAGATAAATCCACCCAACACCTCAAAGGTCATTCCACGGGATAATGTCTCCGCCAGGGGATGGCAGCAGTATGCCCTGCATACAGCAATTCATCCCTGTTGGCACCACTCGACAATATCCAGCAAGCCGCGCTCGTAAGCGTAGGGAGACACGTAATCGACCATTGCTTTCACAGCCGGGTCTGCGTTCGCGGGCGCAGCAGAACAGCCCGCCAGTTGCAGAAACGTGATATCGCCTTCCGCATCGCCGACTGCGATCATATTCGACAGCGCGTAGCCAGTTTCGGAAGCCAGCCACTTCAAACCCGCACCCTTGTCCAGACCCTCGAACCTGACTTCCACGGTGGTCACCGACACATCGACGCGACACGGCAAACCCCATCCGGCCAAAGCATCCGCAGCGGCTCGTCCCACATCGGCCAATGTGTACCCCGGCATGGCGAGAAGAGTCAACGACATTTCCTTGCCGGGCTGGAAGTAGCCGACTTCTGTTTCGACGACGCCCACCTGCAGCAGATCACGGGCCTGTGCGATCACCTTTGTGGCAGACTGGCCGAGGGAGGGATGCCACGCGAAGCGATATCCGTTCGGGAAATACAGGCCGGCGCCATTCTCAAAGACTGCCGGCAAAAAGCCATTCAACACCTGCACCATTGCGTCGACGTAGGCCGCTGGCCGCCCCGTACATAGTGTGACGGCCGGAACCGCGCCCCCGCGCCTCGCGGCGCGATTCATCTCTGCCAGATGGAGGATAACCTTGAGATCATACGGCCGGCCTTCACCCATCCCGATACAGCCATCGATGTCCGTCACGAGCAACTTCAGATCATGAGTCATTTTCACTCGCTTTCCGCAATGAGGTGACATCGGTCGGGCGGAAACCTGACCAGCACTTCACTCCCGGGTTCAAAACGGCGTTGCCCATCCGTCTGTACGCGCAATTCCTGTCTGTTGGGTAAGATGACCCGATAATCGATCGTATCGCCGAGATAAGTCATCTTGCTGATACTGGCTTCGAAGACGTTTTCACCCGTCTCCGCGCCCGCGTCGAGCAACTCGAGATTGTTGGGTCGGACAAACAGGGTCACAGCCTGGCCCACCGTCAGATCTGACGTCCTGTTCACCCGGAGCTGCAACCCATCGATCGAAATGCGCGCACGGTCATTCTCGATTGCCAGGACGTTCCCTTGTATGAAATCGGATAGGCCGATGAAATCAGCGACAAACAGCGTGCGCGGTGTTTCGTAGATGTCACGCGGTGTCCCGATCTGCTGGATGCGCCCGTCTTTCATCACCGCCACCCGGTCCGACAGCGCCAGTGCCTCTGCCTGATCGTGGGTAACGTAGACTGCCGTCATTTCCAGTTTGGTAACCACCTCTTTGATCTCGAAACGCATCTCTTCACGCAGTTTGGCGTCGAGATTAGACAGCGGCTCATCGAGTAAGAGCACCTTGGGCCGATAGACCAGCGCACGGGCGAGCCCAACCCGTTGTTGCTGCCCGCCGGAGAGCTGCCGGGGGCTGCGCTGCTCCAAGCCTTCCATGCGGATCAGGCGCAACGCATCCGCGACCAACGCACGCCGCTGCTCTTTAGGCAAGCCACGGATCATCAAGGGAAAATCGACATTGTCGTATACGGTCATGTGCGGGAAGAGGGCGAAGTTCTGAAAGACCATGCCCAAATCCCGTTTGTGGGTTGGCACATCCGTGACATCGTTTCCACCGATGAACACGCGGCCCTCGTCCGGGCGATGCTGCCCGGTTATGCAGCGCATGGCGGTTGTCTTCCCGCATCCACTCGGACCCAGCAGCGTGATGAGTTCACCCTTCTTGACATGCAGGCTGAGCCGGTCATTGGCTATCAGATCACCGTAACGTTTGGACACCTCGTGCAACTCGATCATCCATTCACTCATACGCCTTTGAATCCTCCCACCAGCTTTTCCGGTTTCACCTGCCGCTGGATGAACAGTAGAATCAGCAACGAGGGAATCACCATAATCACAGACATGGCGCTCGTCACTTCCCAGTACCCTTCTCCGACCGCTAGATAGGTGCGTGTCGGTAGGGTCATCGTATCCGGTCCATAGGTCATCAGGGTCAAGGTAAACTCGTTGTAAGATGTACTGAAAGTAAAGATCATGGAAGACAGAATGCCTGGCATGATTAACGGCAAGGTGACAAAGAAAAACGTGCGCAGCGCGTTGGCGCCGCACACGGCGGACGCCTCGAGCACGCGTTCATCGAGCGCCTCGAAAGTCGCCGACAGGATGAGGATGGAATAGGGTGCACAAACGGCCACATGCGCCAAGGCGACTCCCAGATGCGTGTTGACCAGGTCCAGCCCGTAGAAGATGCGCGCGATGCCCAGCGCGTACGTGATAGTCGGAATCATGCGGGGCAACAAGATGATCGCCATGAGTATCTCCTTACCGGGGAGGTGGCGCCGCCCAAATGCCCAAACCGAGAAGATGCCGATCACGGTACTCATCCCAACCGCCAGTGCCGCTATGATGAGGGTGTTCTTCATCACGTCGGGCAAATGCACGATCTCGATCGCCCACTCATACCATTCCAGGGTAAGCGTCGGCGGGAACCACCGTTTGCCAAACCAGTCCTTGCCGACCGACTTCAGGAAGATGATCATGAACGGCATCAGGATGAAGAGCGTCAGGCTGAGAAGTACCGTGTACGTGAGAAGAAGCTTGCCGCCCCAGATTCCTCTGGCGAATCCCTTCAGTGTGTTCATGACCGGGTCTCTCTTTTCAAGAAGCGCATGTACAGGCTCAGGAAGATGACCTGCATCGCCCCCATCAGGACGGCCGTGGCGCTGGCGCGCGACCACCGGGCCGGGATGAACATATCGATCTGCTTGTAGACCTCCACCGACAACGGCCGGTGGTCTCCGCCGGCCACGAGTGGGATGCTAAACGCGCCAAAAGCCGCCATGAAGGTGAGCACCGAGCCAGACAGTATCCCCGGCGTGATGAGCGGGAGCACGATGTGCCGGAGCACCTGCCAGCGGTCGGCTCCGGATACGCGGGCCGCTTCTTCGATCGCCGGGTCCAGCCCTTCCAATGTCCCCAGTGTGGTCAGAAAAGTATAAGGGAAATACAGCCATACGTAGAACAGAATCAACCCGGGCACCGTGTAGTTGATGTTGACAGGCCCCTGCACAAAAGGGACGAAATCGCGGATGAACAGATTGAACCAGCCGCGGTTGCCAAAGAGCACCAGGAGCCCCAGCGCCCCGATCAGACCCGGAATGACCAGCGGGATCATCATGATGAGCCGGAAGAAGCGGTGTCCTTTGACCTTATCGCGCAAGATCAAAGACAGCGGAACGCTCAAGACGATGGAGAAGAAGGTCGCCCCAATGGCCAGTACGAACGTCAGGAGCACAATGTTGCGGCTGTTTGGATCGCTCAGAAAGGCCATGTAGTGTTCGAGCGTCCAGCCGACAGCCTCTCCCTCCGGGCGCAGGCTTAACACCACGGTAACCATAAATGGATAGAAAAAGAGCCCAAAGAAGCTCGCCATGGCCGGCAGCAATAGCAGCAGTGTAATGAGCCAGGCACCCCGCCTGGCGAAGAAACCGCGCATGTTTGCTCTCCATTCCAGCGCCACAGTGACTGAGGAGCGCACCATACCTCTTTGCGCTCCTCAGCGCGGCGGTTCCGGTGTCTATTGCGGCACCAACTCCAGGCCGTGTTCCTTGATCCACTCGATCGCCTCAGCATTCACACGTTCCGGAGGGATCTGCGCGGCATGTGCGGCTTCCGCGGTTGGGATCTGTTCCCACACAATGGCGGGAACCTTGTCGTTGATCAGCGTACTGTTGTACTGCCACATCGTACTCACTAACCTCACCTGCTGGTCATCGGACAGCAGGTAATTGATCAGTGCATAGGCAGCCGCCTTATCCGCTTCAGGAATGTTCGCCGGGACTACGAAGTACTCCTGTCCGCCGGTGTCTACACCTTCCTCCAGGAAGACCGCTTTGGTCGTCGGAGGCATGGTTCCCATGCGCGCGGACCATAGAGCGAAGTCCATCGCGTACAGGGAAATCCACGTGTCGTCCGCATTGAAATTCTCGAACATGTTGACCGGTTCGGCAGCCAGCGGAAGCGTTGCGTAGGTGTAGAAATCCTTGAGCTTGGCCCATGCTTCCTGGAATGCCGCATCCTCAGGATCGAATGGTTGGGAGAAATCGTAGAAGGCATTCAAGCAGACGTATGGCTGCCGCCAGGATGCGCTGGATTTGGCGTCCGGTCGAATGAATCAGATCTTGCCTTTCCACTCCTCACGCCGATTATAGAATTCCTGCCACGACTTCGGTGGTTCCGGGACGAACGCGGAATTGTAGATCAGCGCGTAGGTACTGTACCAGTAGGCGACTGCCTTGTTGTCGATAGGAATTCCACCACTTGACACCTGCAATACCGGATCAATCTTGGTCATGTTGGGAACTTTGTCCGGTGTCAGGGTTTCCAGAGGAATACCCTCACTGAGCAACTTGCCAGTTGACTTGGGGAATAACACCGCGAAGTCACCTTCGCCTTCTTTCCACGCCTTCATACGCTCGAAGGTTTCCGCATCTTTCCCTACCACGTACTTGATCTTGATCCCCAGGACTTCTTCTGCAGCAGGCAGCGCGATGGTCTGGAACCACTGTTGGAAGTTCGCTCCGGACTGATCGTCCATGAAGACGATTTCTTTCGATGGTTCCACTGCGGGTTCAGCAGCGCTAACAGGAAAGCTGACGACCACCAGGGAAAGCATCAACAAGGCCGTCAGAAGCAATAACTGAGACCTGTTCTGAGAATACATCGCTCTCTCCTTTCACACTAAAGCGCATCTCTCCACAGCGACGATCACCAATTGGACTACTCGCTATTTTACCTCTTATGTTTTCCAGATCACCTCCTTCAACTGTTACTCAAGAAAAGCCTGCCCCTTTGCACTGACTCCGCCGGAGATCAGCTTCCTTTTTGAACGTGTGGGTGGGATACAGGCAGCATCGCAATACGGGAACGCCACAATGGCAGGCTGAATCCAATAGCCGGACTGGCCGCGTTATTTCGAGCGACACCATTCTGAACGAGAAGACAGGGAAAAGCTCTCTACAGAAATGACTGAATTGGAGGCACGAGAAAGGGCTGCGGGTCAACGCAGTGGCCACGAAGGCGCAGATGTGAAGCGCTACGCGCGAGACACACCTCAGCCCGGGGGATACACGCACAACGACACCCCTGCCGTTGTCAGCGTGGCAAGGCCGGTCACGTACAACTGCGCAACCAGCCGTCTTTGCAAGCATGCGGTTGTCTTCCTTCGCAGACGCCGTCCATCCAATCAGCAGTGATAGTGGCAGCAGCATACGTAGACCTGCTCACAACAAGTGTACCACAGCGTCGTCCTGGCTACAAAGTTGGCAACCTGCCGGGCGCGCTTTGCTCGTTAGCACCAGCGTTGTCGGACACTCAGCGCTGATACAGGCGGACTGCCTCTGTCCTGAGAGCAGGGGGCGGGCATGCCAGACAAACCTTCGTGTCACACAGAGGGTTTGGGGGACCGGCGTTTGTCTGGCACCACGCCTGTGACCCGTATAACGTGTGATCAGTATAGCACAAATACAAGCGCTTGTCAATTCTGTTGCGGGAGTTCCCAGAGCTTCCACGTCCCATTGAAGAGCAACTGCGCGCGGTATGCCTCGTCCCATCCGGCTCGGAGCCGTGCGCTATGGACGCCACCTCAATCGTGAGGCCGCGCCCGAGCAGGTTGGGGGCGATACGCCGCAGATGACCGCCGTGGCAGCGATGCGCAAGCTGGTCAATGGCTCGCGATCGTGGGTCTGACTGGCCTGCGGACCTGGCATATCCGCAAAGTGCTTCACGAATAGTGATTCGCTGGAGTCCGGTATGGTTATCATCCCTACCTCCCAATAGATAGGCCATCCTTTGCATTAACGTAGATGCAATGGCCCTGGCTCCCCACTTGACGGATTGATCCACTTCTGATATAATGTGATACAAGCGCTTGTATCGATAAGGGTCTGGGGGAACGACATGCCTACTTCCATGAAGGACATTGCCAGGGTTGCTGGCGTAACCGAATCCACCGTCTCCAGGGCATTGGCAAACAGCCCGCGGGTGAACGCGGATACGTCCATGCGTATCCGGCGCATTGCACGGGAGATGGGGTACGTTCCCAGCGCCATTGCGCGCGGTCTGGCCACACGCCGGACTTCGACGTTAGGCGTCGTGGTGATGGAACCCTTCGAGGCATTCACTGCTGACATGGTCAACGCGATCAACAGAACCGCATCCGACCACGGGTATAGCGTGATTCTGTCCGTCTGTGGCCCTGATCCTGAACGAGAGATGAACGCCATCCGGCTACTGCTTGAGCAGCGCGTCGATGCGATCGTTGTACCGGATCCTCTCGTCGCGGATTCTTCGCTGCCCCAGTTGCAGCAGATCGGTGTCCCCGTCATTCTGTTGAATCGGGGGGCATACACTTTTTCCGTCGGCACGGACAACCTGGACGGCGCCCGCCAAGCAGTTGAGCACCTGTTGGAGTTAGCCCACCGCAGGATCGCCTACATCGGAGGCACCAGAAGTCCCGACGAGAACACGCAGCGACAGGAGGGTTATCTGCGAGCCATGAGCGCGTGGGGAGTCCCTGCTGATCCCTCGCTGCTCGTGGTAGGCGATGGGTGGCCCGCTGGGGGCAAGAGCTGCATGGAGCAATTGTTGGCCTTGGATGAGCGCCCGACAGCCGTATTCTGCTTCAACGACTTGGTCGCATCAGGCGCGCTACAGGCGATTCACAACGCGGGTTTGCGTGTCCCCCAGGACATCTCCGTCGTGGGCTTCGACGACAGCAGTCTGGCGCCCTGCCTGGTACCGCCCTTGACGACGTTCGCCCAACCGAAAGAGACAATGGCCCGCATGGCACTGCGCATAGCGCTGGATCTGCTGGATGGGTACGATGCCTCTGCCCGAATCATCCTTTCGGGTAAGCTCATCGTGCGCGAGTCTACAACGCGCTGCTCCCCATAGTCCAGGGCCGGCTGACCGCAGATCGAAGGAGGATGTAGGGCGGCCGTGTGGCCTCGGGCGCCGTACATCCCACCGTTTGGCGCATATCATTCACGTATTGCAGGGGGCTCCACGAGGGGCCGATTGAAACCACAAGCGGTTCTAGCAGAAGAGGAGGCAGACATGTTGGTCGGGTGGAATGGCGAGACGCTCCCGGATCTTTCTCTGGAGCGTGAAATTGAGCTGGCATCTGCTGCTGGTTATGGCGGCATAGAGTTGTTCGTTCCCAAGCTGCGGCCGTTCTTCGAGCGTCACTCCGTCGCAGATCTCGCGCGGATGCTCGAAGCCGCACGCGTCCAGCCACTGAGCATGAACGGCATCGAAAACATCAATCTCCGCTCTGCGGAGGAGTTCGAGGATGTCAAGAACGAATGTCGCTGGCTTGCCGGAATCTCCAGCCAGATCGGTTGCAAAACCATCGTCGTCGT
Source organism: Propionibacteriaceae bacterium (assembly GCA_003451975.1). Taxonomy (GTDB): domain Bacteria; phylum Actinomycetota; class Actinomycetes; order Propionibacteriales; family Propionibacteriaceae; genus Propionicimonas. The sequence goes on along the minus strand of DMIX01000322.1, from coordinate 11,668 downwards.
GCCCAGCCCGCTGGCAGCGGGCATCAGCCGGGAGCAAGTGCGTAAAGAGACGATCGGCTCACTCGGCGACTTGGCCGACATCGCAGCTCAAGAGGGCGTAGGGGTCGCATTCGAGTTCCTGGCGCCAGCAACGTGCTCGGTGCGCACCCTGACCGAAGCCTGGGACATCGTGCAGGCTACGGGAAGAGCCAACGCGGGACTGGTTTTCGACACGTACCATTTCCACGTTGGAGGCTCGAGCTGGGAAGCACTCGAGGCGATCGATATCGACTGCGTGTTTATCGTACACGTCAACGATGCGGAGGCCCTGCCTCTCGAGCAACTGACCGACGCGCATCGCCTGCTGCCCGGGGAAGGATTCTTCCCGCTGCAACAAATGTTCGCGGCTTTAGAGCGCCGTGGATACCACGGCCCGTATTCACTGGAGGTAATGCGTCCGGCCTATCGGCAGCGCGATCCGCTCGAATATGCTATCGCCGGTTTGCGGGCGTGCCGTGCGGCCCTCGAAAAGGCCGGGGTCAGTTGAAGCGATAAGGGTTCGCCAGGTAATGAAAGGACGAGGAGACGATGCAAGTCAGAGTCGGTATTGTTGGCGCTGGTCACATGGGACAAACCCACGCCGCCATCCTGAAAGAGGATGCCCGCGTCGAAATTGTGGGCGTTGCGGATTTCGTGGCCACCAAGGCGGAAGCTCTTGCCGTGGACATCGGCACCCGGCCTTTTCACGATGTGGACCAACTGCTGAACGCCGGAATCGATGCCATCTACGTCGCGACACCCAATACACGACACGTAGAGGTCGTGCTGAGGGCTCTCGAACAAGGGATACACGTGTTTTCGGAGAAGCCAATGGCAACGTCACTGGACGGAGCACGACAAATCCGCGATACAGCGCGGGTGAGCAAAGCTGTGTACCAGGTGGGGCACAACCGGCGCTTCGCGCCCGTCTACACTGCGCTCAAGAGGAGTATCGCGGAAGGGCTCACTCCATATCTCACCAATGCGAAACAGAACGATGGGGACTGGTTCAATCCGCCGTGGATCACCGATCTGTCACTCACCGGCGGGTTTCTGTACGAGTCGAGCGTACACGTGCTGGATGTATTGTGCTGGCTGTTGGGCGAGCCCGTTTCGGTGCAGGCGAGAGCGAAAGCGAACGTCTACGACGTGCTGAACGACTTCGCCATCCTGATCACATTCGAGGGGGATCGCTTCGCTGTGTTCTCGTCCTCCGCACACGCCTCATGGGGATATCCGTTCGAGCAGGTCGAGATCGTCGGCGACCATGCGTTCGTCCGCAGCGAGGAGCTGGACCGCGTGGTTCACTCACCGGGACTCGAACGGGAGATCAACATTGTGGACTACCGCCACCTCCCGCATGCAGTGAAGTGGGGGTACCAGGCCGAGGATGCGTTGTTCATCGGAGCGTGTTTGGGAAAGAACCCACCCGCCGTCGATGTCGAAGCGGCCTACAAATCGATAGAGCTGTGTGAGGCATGCTACCTGAGCGCGGCGAACGGGGCCGCGCAAATCACTCTGCCTCTGTGAAACGACAGCGGGGGCTGTCCCAAAAGCACAAGTGACCTTCATGCCTTGCATCCGAACTACGGAAGGCGCCGACGTTTGTCCTGGTCAGTGGCGGTCACTTCGGTGCACCGGCACTCGTGCCGTTCACGAATGACACGTGGGCATCGTGCCTGATTCGAGGACGGCCGGTGTGTTCGCCGCGCTTGCGTTGCCACGCGCGGGTCTCGTTGCCTCCGTGCTTTTACGCCAGCCCCGCATGCTCGATGGGAGCGTGCCGCAGAGGTCGAAAAGGCCACAGCATGCCGCGAGGGCACCGGCAGCATAGGCCGCGAGCATCGGCGGTACCCCGCTCACGCTTCGGTGTCCGCAGACGTTCGGCTGCGGTACATGTCTTCGAGATCGGCATACGGATGCACCCTCTTGCCGTCGATGCCCCACAGCCCGGTGGCGAATCGGTCGATGAAATAACGGTCGTGAACCACGGCCAACACCGTGCCGTCGAACTCGCTCAGCGCCTGCTCGAACTGGTGCCGCGACGGGATGTCCAGATGGTTGAACGGCTCATCCAACAGAAGCACGTTGCATCCCTGCGCGATCAGGCGCGCCAGGATCAGCCGCGAGCGCTCTCCGAAGCTCAGCAGTCCGGCCGGGACGAAAACGTCATCACCGGAGAACAGGAAACGGTGCAAGAAGTTGCGTGTGTCGCGCGAATCCATCGTGCCGAGCGCACGGATCGTCTCGTAAGCTGAGAGCGTATCGTCGAGCACGTCCTGCTCCTGCGCGAAGTAGCCGGGCACGACGCCTGAGCCCCAATGGATCCGGCCGGATGCCGGCGCGAGCTCGCCCACCAGCAGACGCAGCAGCGTGGTCTTGCCCGATCCGTTGCGGCCAGCCAGCACGGTACGCTCGCCGGCGCGGAGCGTCAGGTTCACGTCGCGGAGCAGCTCGGTGGCCCCGAAGCGCATGCTGAGTTCCTCGATGCGCAGCACGTCCCGGCCTGTCTCCTGGGTTTCGCCGAAGCGGGCGCGCATGTCCCAGGAGCGCTTCGGCTTGTCCACCCGCTCCTCCGAATCGAGCAATCGCTGGATGCGTCGCTGCTGCACCACGGCACGCCTGGCGATCCCCTTCGCAATCTTGCGTGGGTGGAAGTGGATCGTACCCTGTTCGATCGACCGGGCGTAGTTCTTCTTTTCGGTCAGTAAGGCGGTCTGGCGGGCGATGAACTCCTGCTGCTCCTTGTATGCCGCCCGTTGCTTCTCCCGCTCGCGTTGTTTGGTCTCGAAGTAATCACTGTAGTTGCCGGGATACCTGCTTAGCGTCCCGTCCGCTGGCCGCAGCTCGAGAATGGTATCGGCAACGTGGTCCAACAAGGCGCGGTCGTGGGAGACGATGAGCACCGCACCTGCGAAATCGTGCAGGAATCGCTCCAGCCAGGCCAGCATCTCGAAGTCGAGATGATTGGTAGGCTCGTCGAGCAGCAGCAGGTCGGGCTCGGAGGCCAGTAGCACAGCCAGGCCGAGCCGGGTTTTCTGCCCACCGCTGAGCTTCTCCACCGGCATCGCCGGGTCCAGCCCGCGCAGATCGAGCTCTGCCAGTACCGTAGCGACGCGGTCATCCCCACCACTGGCGGCGTTGGCTTCCAGATCGGCGAGAACGCGCTCGTACTCCGCCAGCAGGGCGCCGGACTCAGCGCCTGCTGAGCGTGCGATCTCCTCGCTCAGGGCTTGCAGCCGGTGCTCGTGGCGGGTCGTCGTGGACAGCGATTCCTGGAGCACCTGTCCAAGCGTCGCCCCTTCCGTACATTCGAGGGCTTGCGCCAGGTAGCCGACCCGTACGCTGGTGGGCGACAGGGTTACGTGGCCGGCATCCGGCACGATTTCTCCGCGAAGCACGCGCAGCAACGTCGTCTTGCCGCAACCGTTGGGACCCACTAAGCCGGCACGCTGTCCGCGATTCAATACGAAAGAGACTGCGTTGAGGATGGTTTTGTCCCCAAAGGATTTGGATACGCTGTTGACTTGTAGCATGTTCCCTCCCGACGCCGGTTGCACCCCGCCCACGGCCAGCAGGAAACAAAACAGCCATGGGCATCGGTCGCACCATGGCCAAATGAGCATAATGAATGAACGCGATTACATCACAGGGCAATACGATACGCGACAGATGCAATGAGGATTTGCTGGGTTGCGCATCGTATGTCTCCCTTCAATGATGATGCCACTATTATAGCTGAATGCCGTACGAACGTCAAACAGGCCGGTCAAGGGCGCACGGTGACGTGAGCAACGATCACCCGGTCATCCACGGCCCGCCTTTCCGCGTCGACCACGCTCAGCCTGGGGAAAGCAGGATCGCTGGCGTTGTAGATTCCAACTTCTACGACATAATCGCCGGGGTTCGCGTCCGGACCTATGGCGAGGTGATAGACGTCCTCCACGATCTCGCCGGGAACCCAACCCGTCGTCGGACGGCTCCCCGCGGCGGGGATACGATCCTCCTGCACCAGCATCGCGCCGTTTTGACCCAGGACGTGGACGAACACCGTGTACGATGTCTCCATCCGTTGCTCCCCCCGCCAGAACAGGCTCAGGTCCAGCGCGCCGCCCGGCTCGACTTCTACGGCGGGCAGATTCGCGCCCAGCAGGCTGAGCTGGCCGGCGAAGGCGGCGTCGATCGCAAGTTGCATGGCCGGCGGTTCGAAGATCCGATCGGTTTGCTCGATGTTCACTTCGGTCAACGGGAACCACTCGTTGTGTGGCAGCGGCGCTCCGGGGGCGAACAAGCCCAGTTCGATCTGACCACGCCCCGCTGCGATGTCGAGCGGCACGTCCAGGCTGTATTGCCCGCGCAACAGGTCACCCGGCTTCCAGGCTGACGTGGGATAGGCCGCACCCGCGGGATGGTAGGTCTGCTCCGCCAGCCGGACGCCGTCCTGAACCCAGCTCAGCCGCAGCGCGTAGTCTGTCGCAACCGGCGCCAGAGCCTCCCAGAACAGCGTCAGGTGGATTTCATCACCGGCCTGCGCGTCCAGCCGGTCCTGCTGGTATCCGATCATCGCCAGCTCGCCCGGCCAGGTCACCGCGCTCTCGCCGCCGCTCACGTCCGCGCGGGTCGCCGGCACAGGCTCGTTCAGCGTCACTGGCCCCAGTCGCACCACCTTGCCACGCGGCGCGCCCTGCGCGTCCAGGACGTCGAGCGCCTGCGGGGCACCCTCAGCGTAGACGAGCGCCTCCAGGTCGTATGTGCCGGGCGGCGTTCCCGGCAGCGCGGGAATGACGTAGTGCCCAATGACTAGCTCGCCCGTTCGCCAGCGCATCGTCGGATACAGCAGCGCCGCCAGCCGGCGATCGCTGTCCGGCCGCGTCCAGTTGAAACCCGTGGGATCCTTCATCCGCAGCGAAATCTTGAAATCCTCCGCCAGCGGCTCGCGCGCTGCCCAATACAGGTTGAGCGTCTGGGTCACAGCAGGGCTATAGCCCACCAGCGTCAGAGCGTTACCCAGGTTGACGTCCAGCGGGTGCCTGATGTCGGGAGCCTCGGGCACGTAGAATGGCGCCGGCAGCCGGTAGTGGCGCAGCCGGACGTGATAGAAGGCACCCTCGACCGGCTCCGGCTCGGCGTACTGGTCCAGCAGCATCGGCAGATAGCCGTTGGGATCGGCGACTTCGTCCTGCCACAGCACCAGCCACACGCCCCGTTTGCCTTCAAGGAAACGGTTCAGCTCCGCTGCGATGCTGTAGTTCAGCGTATCGGTCGTCGACAGCGTACGCTCTTCGGGCAACGGCAGCCAGTCATCCCCGCGATAGTAGTAGCCGAACACCGGATATGCATGTCCGGATGTCAGGATCACGCCCTCGCCGGCCGAGCGATGCTCCTCTACCCACTGCACCGCGCCGCGAAAGTCCGGCCTGGTGAAGCGGATGTCGAAATAGGCATTGTAGTCGGCATACACCATCACCAGCGCGATGAAAGCCGCTGTGAGGCATGCCAGCGCCCTTGCCCAGCTGTGTCGCTCGCGCCACAATGCCACCCAACCGGCGGCGAGCAAAATGTACAGCGGGGGTGAAGCGATCATCGCGTAGCGCGGGTTGAATTTCGGCGTCCAATAGGTGGTGATGAGTAGCAGCACCACCGGCAGCAGCAGGTAGAGCAACAAGAACGTGACCCGTGCCTGCAGCGGGGCTGGAGGGGGCACAGAATCCCGCTTATCCCCCTGCCGCGGCCACAGCAGGACCACCACGAGCAGACAGACCACCGCCACGACAGCCAGACCGAGGGCCAGCCACTGCCCGGTGGCTTCGACGACGCTCTCGCCGCCGCTGAACACGATGCCGATCTTGCGCACCGCCTCGTCGAGCTTGAGCCGTCCCTCCCAGTAGCTCACGTCGGCCTCGTAGCGGCCAAACAGGAACGGGAGCCACGGCAGATAGGCTACGATCACCGCGAGCAGCGCGAGCAACCCCTCACGCACGCGCGGCGGGTGCCAGCGCAACAGCCAGGCGCTGATAACGTAGGCCGCCTGGAACGCCAGGATGAAGACGGCGAAGTAGTGCGTGTAGAGCGCGAGGATCGCGCTGAGCGCGACGCCGGCCCACGCCCAGCGGCGCGGCACCGCGCTCGCGTTCTCCAGCGCGGACCACAGCAGATAGCACGAGCTCAGCGTCAGGGCCACCAGCAGCGTGTACATGCGCGCTTCCTGTGCATACCACACGTATAGCGGCGACAGCGTGGCCAGTCCGGCAGCGAGCAGTCCAACCTCGCGCGAAAACACGCGGCGACCGAGCCAATAGAACAAGGGGATGCTCAACACTCCCAACAGCAACGACAGACTGCGGACGGCGACTTCGCTCCGCCCGAAGATGAGCATCCAAAAATGGAGCAGATAGTAGTACAACGGCGGCTGAATGTCGCTCGCCGTCTCGATGGTGAGCTCAGCCAGGCTCTTGCCCGCGAGATAGACGCTGTATCCCTCGTCGTACCACAGGCTCTGCACTCCGAGATGGAACAGGCGTAGGGCCGCGGCGACGACCAGGATGCCCGCCAGAATTGGCCGGTCCGCGCCGGCTTGCGCTTCGCCCCGTCGTGTACGTTCCATGTGCTGATCTACCTCACTCGTGCACGGAGAGCGGACCCAGTGACACATTGTTTCCGGTCGCCGCCCCCGATGCGTCGAACAGCGGCAGCCGCTCCAGCGTGTCCATCACGTAGAGCCCGACGTCGAGCCGGCAGTCGCCGGCCGCCAGGCCGTCCGGCAGATCCAGAGTGTGCACGTCTTCCACCACTTCATCTGCGAACCAGGCTGACGTCGGCAGCCCATTGTTCTTCGGCATGCCGTCGTGCTGGGTAATAAGTGTGCCGTCGGGTCGGAGCAGGTGGACGAACACGGTGTAGTCGCGATCCGGCCTGGCACGCGCCTGCCAGAACAGTGTCACGCGCAGCACCCCCTCGCGCGATTCGACGTCCGCGCCCAGCAGATCGATCAGATGGCCGAAGTCGGCATGGGCCGGATAATCCATGTGTGCCGGCGGTGCAGAGAGGGTTTCCGGCGACACGTGCAGCCGCCCGCCGCGCCGCTCGAACCGCTGCAGCCGTACCCACGTGTCGCCATCGAAAAGCCGGATCACATCCGCCGACGTGACGCTGGCCACCGGCACACGCTGAGCGGGCATCTCCCAATCAATGCCCCAGAGAACGCCGACGGCCGGATAGAAGCTGTCTCCCAGGTCCCACGGCACCGTCTCGGTAACGATCACCTCGCCGGGCTGCCAGCGGTCCGGCGGGTACCACAGCGGCGCAACCATCGGGCGCTGCGTCGTGTCTTCGACCACTTGGTTGCTGTCGTCCACGAAGAACGGGTAGGGACACATACCGGCTGGAAGCCGATCGAGTACTTCCCAATAGGCGCGCGTTTTCGTCAGTCGCCAACGATAGCGATCGCTCAGGTCGAAGCCTCTGAACGGCAGATAGCCGCCGAAGTCCACAGTGACGGGGTATTGCGGCTGCGGGTCCGTGACTCGCGCGAAGTCGTAGAACGCGTCGGGCAGCTCCGGCAAGCCGGCGATGCCGCGCTGCAGCAGAATGTAACCGTCCGCCGCATCGAGTATCCCGAATCCGCCGCCGTCTGTCAACTCGTGGAAGCGCTCGAAGACGTCGTTGGGGTGCATGTCGGTTACCCCGGACACGTCGATCAGCACGTAATCCGCGTCGCGCACGTCAGGGAAGAGATAGATCACCGGGCGATGGCTGAGATGTGGGAACAGCGGCGGCGTGGTCGAGATCACCGCCTCAGGGGGAATCTGCGCAGCGAAACGCTCGAACAGCCGGTGGTGAGCCGTCACGGGCGGGACCTCCCAATCGAGCGACCAGGGGACGAACCCGCGGAAATGGCTATACCCGACGCTCCACAGCAAGGCCCAGGCCAGCAGAACGGCCAGTACGTGGCTGCGGCGGAGTCCCCGGCGGACGAGGCGATCGCAGAGCCAGCCCACGCCGTAAATCGCACCGATGATGATGAAGGGCATCACCGGCGCCGAATAGTGGAACTCGCCGGAGAACATCGCCGGGTAATCGCTGAGCAGATTGGCGGCCAGCACCGGCGCACCCATCAGCAGCGCCACAGGCCAGAACAACGGGAGGAATCCCGTCCCGGCGAGCAGCCCAAAGACGTAGCCGGGTCGCCCACCGCTGAGCAGCAGCCGAATGACATCGGCAGGGCGGGTCAGTAGCGAGCGCAACGCACTGCCGAAGCCGCCGCCCAGGCTCTGGTAGCGACCCACGTAGACGCTGTTGCCGCTCGCGCTGTAGTGCGGGATGATCGCAAACGTCGTCAGCGCAAACCACGCCAGGCTCAGCGCAGCGAGAGCACCGCCATGCACCCGGCGCTTGCCGAAGATAACCGCATACAGCCCAAGCATGAACACGAGCAGGGCAATCTCTTCCTTGACGCTCAGGGCGAGGACCGCGGCGACCCACATCCCCAACGGCTTCTCCTCCTCGATGAAGAGGAAGGTGAACAGCAGTGGCGCAACTGCGAGTGGCACCGCGTGGAACTCGGTCAGATTGGCCGCCTGAAGCTGGGGTAGCAGCAGGTAGACCGCAGCGAATGCAACGCCAGCCCACGCACTGCGCAAGCGCCGCCTTGCGAGCCAGTAGACCGGCAGCGCTCCGAGCGCGATGGCGACCGTCTGCAACACCAAGATGCTCTCGACACCGTCGTACACCAGGAATGACAGAGAGACCAGAGCGAGAACCGGCTCGACGTGGTCGGTGAGCCGCGTACCTTGCGTGCCATCGTCCTTGGTCTCTTCGACGAAGCGCCCGTGCAGCGTATTCCAGATCGGCTGGTCCATGTTACCCAGGTCGGCAGTGTGCGTCTGGAACGCGCTGTGCTTCAGCACTGACAAGACGCCGAAGTTCAGCACGTAGAGGGCCAGCAGCACGACGACCAGGAGCAGCGGCAACCAGTCGCGCCGCACGGCGCTCACGTTGGCGTCTCCGTCGGGGCGGGCGGGACGACGGCGCTCACCCGCGGCGGTCCAATGCGCCAAGCGATCGCCGTCCCGATCAACTCGCCGGCGGTCACCCACACCCGGCTGAGCAGGCTGATGACGATCGCGACCGGCACGGGCAGCCAGAAACCCAACAGGTAGGCGATGACGCCTTCACGGATGCCGAGACCGCCCGGCGTGAGCAGGCTGAGGAAACCGATCACCCAGGCCGCGGCGTAGGTCGCGGCGAGCAGAGGCATACCGCTGAGCGGAACCGGGTGCAGCGAACAGACGAACACGTAGAACGCGATCCCATAGATCACCCAGCAACCGATGTGGCCGAGCGTGAACAGCAACATGTCCGCAGAGCGCAGCCCCAGCACGACCGGTTCGCGTCCGAGCTTCTTTAACGCCCAGTTGAGCACGGTCTCCATGATGCCAGGCTGAACAGCGATCAGCAACCCGAGCGGAATCAGCAGAAGCAGCGGCCAGAAGCGGTTCCACAGCTCTCCGCCCAGCATCACGACCAGCGTGAATACGCCCACACCGAGACCGGTCAGCGTCTGCAGCCCGAGGTTCACCGTGATGCTCGTCAGAATGGGCACGCGGCCGATGCCCGCCTGTTCGCCCATGTAGAACCAGCCCACGAACTGCCAGACCTTGCCGGGGATGTACCGCCCGAGGTTGGAGAGGAACCAAATGCGGAACGCCTGTGGGTAGGAGATGTGCGCGCCGAGTCGCTGCACGATGAAGCGCCACATCCAGGCATAGAGGCACAACGTAACGAACGCAAGCAGGATGGCGACGACCAACAGCGGGTAGTTGAAGTGCCACTCGTACCCCTGCAGCGCTTGCCAGTTGGCGTACAGGGCACGACCCATGAAAATCAGGATCACGGCGATCACAACGTACCCTGCGATCCGCCTGACGCGACCGGACGTCATCGCGCCACCCTCCCCGGCTCACGGTACAGAGCCTCGATCTCATCGACGATGCGCTCCCAGTCGAAGCGCTGCTGGACGTAGTCCGCGCCCTGCCTGGCGAGCTGCGACGCGAGCTCACGGTCGTCGAGAACGCGTGCGAGCGCCGCGGCGAGCGCCGCAGGATCTTTTTGCGCCACGAGCAGGCCGGTCTCGCCGTCGTGCACGATGTCGGGAATCCCACCGACATTGCTGGCGATCACCGGCTTGCGATAGCTCATCGCCTCCAGCAGGACGACGCCGAGGCCCTCGGTATCGCCGTGCGCATCGACGATCGCGGGCAGCACGAACACGTCACAGCGCGCGTAGAGCTCGGAGAGCGCGTCGTCATCCACGCGCCCGTGGAACGTGACCCGGTCCGCGATGCCCAGCCGGGCCGCCAGCGCCATCAACTCCGCCTTCGGGCTCCCCTCTCCGACGATATCGAGGTGAACTTCCGTCCGCCCGGTGAGCAGGCGAATCGCCTCGAGCAAATAGGGAATACCCTTGCGCTCGATCAGGCGGCCAACGAACAGTACACGCCCCGCTGAGTCCTCCCGCTGCGGGACTTCCTTGAGCTCGATGCGCGATCCGTAGGGGATCACCTGCACCGGAACGTCGGCCAACTGCCGGACCAGATCCGCAGTGAACCCGGAATTCGCGGTGACCGCGTCGCAGCGCGCGATCATGAAGGCGAGCAGCGGTTTCAACAGCGGGAACCGCCTGGTCATTAGCAGCTCGGCCCCGTGGAAGGAGGCGATCAGCCGCGCCCGGCACAGCCACTTCGCCACGATGCCAAACACGGCGCTCGGCAGTGGCCAGTGCACGTGGATCACGTCGTAGCGGACGGGACGGCACAACGCCATCGTACGCAGCAGCCCGAACAGCAGGTACGGCGGGACGAGCAGGAGATAGAGCGGGTTCTTGATCTTGTTGGGCGCGCCTTCGTTGTGGGTCAGCGTCTCCCAGCGCGGCAGGCAATAGCGGAACCGGTACACGGTGATCCCGTCGATCACGTGGTCAGTCAGTCCTTCATAGGAAGGGGCCAATACTTCGGAGACGATGCCGCGCGACCGCAGCAACTTGATGATCTCGACGATCCAGGGGGAATGGGCGTCGCCCTCCCAGCGCGGGAAGTTCGTGGTGATATACAGCACTTTCATGGACGATCCTGGGCGCGATTTAACTCACGTACCGCGTGCTCGAGATCGGCGATGCGGTCCTGCTGGTCGACGATCAGCTCGGCGAGGAAGCCCACCAGCAGCAGTAACAGCCCGGCAAGGGCCAACACCACCGCCATGTTAAAAATGGGACGCTTTTGCATCACGAACGCGAACCAGATGTAGAGCAGATACAGCCCGAGTAACGCAGCGAGACCGATCAGCGCCAGCCCGATGGAACCGAAGAACAACATCGGCTTGCGGCGGAATGCGAGCAGGAACTTGACCACGAGCACGTCCAGGAACGAGACGGGTATCCGCGCGAGACCGAACTTGGAGCGTCCCTTACGGCGGGCGTGGTAAGTCGTCTGCACTTCAGCGATACGGTAACCTTCCGAAGCAGCGATCATTAGAATGAAGCGATGCCAATCAGAACGCAGGCGCAGGTTTTCGACGACCTCGCGGCGCATCGCCTTGATCCAGTTCATGTCGTGGGCTTCGACACCGAACAGCCAGCGGGAGATGGTGTTGTAGA
>DMIX01000138.1 GCA_003451975.1 Propionibacteriaceae bacterium | reverse complement strand
CGGCGGGCAAGTGTGTTCCTGACCCGGTCACCGGCTGCCAGATCACCACCACCATCACTGGTGGTTTCTCTGCCGCCCCACTCACTGGTTGGATCACCGTCTTCGCCATCGTGCTTATCGCGGTGCTGTTCAAGGGCATGATCGGACGCCTCTCGATCCTGCTGGGCGTGTTGGTTGGTTATGTGGCTGCCTTGATTCAAGGCCAGGTCGACTTCGCGGCCGTCGGCAAGGCTGCCTGGATCGGGCTGCCTGCCTTCCAGATGCCCGCCGTCGACTTCAACGTGGCTGCCCTCTTCCTGCCGGTGGTGCTGGTCCTGATCGCCGAGAACGTCGGCCATGTGAAGTCCGTCGCCTTGATGACCGGCAAGAACTACGACAAGACCATGGGTCGGGCCCTGTTGGCCGACGGTGTCGCCACCACGCTGGCCGGCTTCGGCGGCGGCTCGGGTACCACCACCTACGCCGAGAACATCGGTGTGATGGCTGCCACCAAGGTGTACTCCACCGCGTTGTACTGGATTGCTGGCTTCGTCGCGATCCTGCTGTCGTTCATTCCGAAGTTCGGTGCGGCGATCTTCACCATCCCGGCTGGCGTCATCGGCGCGGCCGGCACGGTGCTGTACGGCATGATCGGCCTGCTAGGTGCTCGCATCTGGATCGAGAACAAGGTGGTTTTCACCAACCCCGTAAACCTCATCCCGGCTGCGGTCGGTCTGATCATGGGTATTGCCGACTTCACCTTCACCGTCGGGGACATGACCTTCGGTGGCGTGACGGTCGGCACGGTCACCGCCTTGGTGCTCTACCACCTGATGAAGGCGATCGGGAAGGCACGCGGCACCGACTTGGAGGAGCCGGCCATCACCACCGAGTTCGAGACCTACCAGCCCGGAGCCGAAGAGCTTCGCTGATCACGGTCACCGGCTGAGGGCCATCGCCACCTGGTGGCGGTGGCCCTCACTGCATGAAACCCCGCACCGATTCCGGCAGCGGAGTTTCCGCGCGCAACTCAGGATTGGGTACCGGGTCGCCGACACCTTGGAACAGCGGGATCACTCCGGCCCAGGCATCACTGTCGGGATTCTCCGAATCCGGGCCGGGCAGGTCGACGTCGACCTTCATCGACCACTCGGTGATCGGCAGCGCCAGCACCATGGTGGCCAACAACTCCTTCTTGGTGGACGCACGCACCTCTGCGCTGCGTCCGGGGAGGTAACGATCGGTGTAGAGCTCCAAGGCGGCAGCCTTGTCCGCACCCTCGATCTGGGTGCAAGCACCGAAGAGCACCCCACTGCGGTACTGCATTCCGGTACCGAAGGAGGTGCGCCCCACGGTCAGGCCGTCCACGGAGGTCACCGTGAAGCAGGCGTGCGCCCCTGCGGCCAAGGCGCGCATCCGGTGCGATCCGACCGAGCCGTGAAAGAGAATGCGGTCGCCGTCGCGGGCAAAGCTCACCGGCAGGACCAATGGCCCCTCGTCCAGGCTGATGCCGATGTAGCCGATGAGGACTTCGTCGAGCAGGTCGTTGAGGGCATCCCTGTCGGTGGCAGCACGATTGCTGTGCCGTGAGGGCTTCAAGGTACGGGCCATGGCGACAATTTAGAGCACCCTGGACCATGCGCTAACTTGAGCGAATGTCCGGGACTCTGCTGCGCGATCGACTCACGCCCGCGGTACGCATGGGGTTGTCGATTTCGATTGCAGTCGGGGCCTACGGAATCTCTTTCGGAGCACTATCGGTGGCTGCCGGCCTCAATGTCTGGCAGACCATGGTGTTGAGCGCGCTAATGTTCACCGGCGGGTCGCAGTTCGCTTTCATCGCGGTCATCGGTGGTGCTGGTACCGGGGCGGCGGCGTGGGCCGCGGCGACGTTGTTGGGCATCCGCAACGGCATCTACGGCATGCAGTTGAAAGCGCTGATCCGTCCGCCGGCATCGCTGATTCCACTGATGGCCCAGCTCACGATCGATGAGTCCACCGCTACCGCGGTTGCCCAGAACGATCACGACGAGCGGGTGCGCGGATTCTGGACCGCCGGAGTGGGCGTGTACCTACTGTGGAACACCTTCACCTTGGTCGGAGCATTGGCCGGGGACGCCATCGGAGATCCCAAAATGTGGGGCTTGGACGGTGCCGCGGTGGCGGCCTTTCTGGGCCTGCTGTGGCCGCGATTGACCAGCAAGGATCCGATCGCCATCGCGATCATCGCCGCAATCGCCACCGTGATGGCGATCCCGCTGGTGCCACCCGGTATTCCGGTGCTGATCGCAGCCGCAGTGACTGCCGCAGTGTGGGGTTGGCGCCACTACTGGCGGAGGTCGGCATCATGACCCTGGGAACCTGGGTGATCCTGGCCGCCCTCACCGCGTACATCATCAAGGCCTCGGGCTACCTGTTGCCGCAGGCCTGGCTGGACCGGCCGTCCGTGACCGAACTGGCCAGCACCCTGACGGTGGGATTGTTGGCGTCCTTGACAACCCTCAACACCGTCGCGGATGGCCAGGCGCTGGTGCCCGATTCCCGCCTGCTGTCACTACTCGCCGGGGGCATCGCCTTGAAGCTCAAAGCGCCCTACATCGTCGTGGTCATCGTCGGCGCTCTCGCCGCCGCCTTGGGACGGCAGGTCGGGCTGGCCTGACGGGTTGGCCGGGGTCCGGTTCGCGCGCAGCATGCGGGCGCTGCCAATGACCAGGGCGGCGATCTCCACCGCGATCACGACGATCGTCACCACCGAAAACAGCACCAGGCGCAAGCGAATATCAGGGTTGGACCACTCCAGGCTCCCGGGGTAGGTCTGGAAACCCCACAGATCGATCGCGCCCTGCAGCCGCGGCCAACCCCAGACCAACAGCAGCGCGACCAGCAGCGCAATGGTGCCGGGTTCACGCGGCCGTCGCAGCCACAGCCATTGCAGCAACAACCCGGCCAGCACCGCGCAGCTAGCGAGGATCAGTACCCAGCCGACAACCTCCGTCAGCAACACCAGCGCATCCATTCCCACAGCGTCGAGGATCCATCCGCCCAACACAGAACCCAACAAGAGTTGCAGTACGTCCGTACTGGCAGCCGTGTAGCCACCAACACCGATGAGAACCCTCATTCGGGACAGGGCTTGCGTGCTTCCGGGGTCCTCGGGTTCCACCTCTGCTGCATGCGACACACAGTGACTATGGCACTCGTAGCTAGACCCTGCCAGCACCGAGCGACGCTCGGCCCACCGGCTGGTTGAGGAGGATACGCCAGCGGCCGTCTCATAACCCGCCCACCCCCACGGCTGGTTGAGGAGGCCCGA
>DMIX01000128.1 GCA_003451975.1 Propionibacteriaceae bacterium | reverse complement strand
CGCCGGGCCCTTCCGCCCGCCTGCCCTGGGCCGAAGCCGACACCGCCGCCGGTCGGGTGACCGTCGCGCTGTTCGCCAGCGGCTCTGGCGAGTTCGCCGCCGCCGATGCTCGCTCAGAGTTGTTCGAGGTGACCGGCCTGCACTGAGCCTGCTGGCACAATGAACCAGTGAGCGATGTGGAAGCCGCAGGATTGCCTGCACTGAAGGTGAATTCCGACGGGCTGTTGCCCGCAGTGGTTCAAGATGCCGACAGCGGCGAGGTTCTGATGCTCGCCTGGATGGACCGCGAAGCATTGCGCCGCACCGTGCAGACCCGCCGCGGCACCTATTGGTCGCGGAGCCGCCAGGAATACTGGGTCAAAGGCGAGACCAGTGGCCATGTGCAATGGGTTCGCGAAGTGCGTCTGGACTGTGACGCCGACACCGTGCTGGTGAAGGTGGACCAGACCGGTCCGGCTTGCCACCTGGGGACTCGATCGTGCTTCGATACCACGGTGCTTCTCAGCGATGACAGCGTCGAGGGGGAGTGATGGCGATCCGCATCATGCCAGAGCTCTCGGACTTCGTCCTGGCCGGTTCGCAGCGTCGGGTGGTGAGCGTGCACACAACCGTCATGGCCGACGATCTGACGGCGGTGAGCGTGTACGACCGTCTGTGCGCCGACCGTCCCAACACCTTCCTGCTGGAATCCGCCGACGCCGGAACCTGGTCGCGCTACTCCTTCATCGGGGTCAACGCGGCCGCCACCTTGACCGAGGAGAATGGTCGCGCGGTGTGGCATTGGGCTGGACGGCCCATCAGCGGCCTGCCCTCCGACATCGATCCGTTGCTGGCGCTCGCCCGGACCGTCGACATGCTCCACACCCCGCGGGATCCTGACCTGCCGCCGCTGGTGTCGGGCATGGTGGGGTATCTCGGCTACGACGTGGTGCGCCGCTTGGAGGTGCTTCCGGACTCCAATCCCGATGATCTGGAACTGCCGGAACTGGTGATGATGCTGGTCACCGACATGGCCGTCCTCGACCATCGCACCGGGCAGGTGTGGTTGATCGCCAACGCGATCAACTTCGACGACTCCGCGGCAGGCATCGCACAGGCTCATGCTGACGCCTGTGTCCGGATCGAAACGATGCTGGCCGACCTGAGGGCACCCAAGCCGGCGTTGCTGGCCGCTGATGACCCACACCTGAGGACCGCTGCGGTGCGGCGTCAGCGCAGCTCGGAGCAGTACCAGGCCGCAGTGAGCGCCGCGGTCGAGGAGATCAAGGCTGGTGAAGCCTTTCAGATCGTGCCCAGTCAGCGTTTCGAGGTGGATTGCACCGCCGATCCGCTGGACGTCTACCGGGTGTTGCGCCGCAACAATCCGAGTCCCTATCTCTACCTGCTGCGGCTTCAGGGCTTCGCCGTCGTCGGCGCCAGTCCGGAAGCTCTGGTGAGTGTCTCCGCAGGACATGCAACCACTCACCCCATTGCCGGTACCCGACCGCGGGGACGCGACGCCGCCAGCGATGCGGTCTTGGAGGCGGAGTTGCTGGCTGATCCGAAGGAAGCCGCCGAGCATCTGATGCTGGTCGATCTCGGACGCAACGATCTGGGCCGGGTCTGCCGACCGGGCACCGTCTCGGTGGTGGAGTTCATGAAAGTCCGGCATTACAGCAAGGTGATGCACCTGGAGGCTGCGGTGACCGGTGAACTCGCCGATGATCAGACCGCATTGAGTGCAACGCTGAGCTGTTTCCCCGCCGGCACCCTCACCGGGGCGCCGAAAGTGCGTGCCATGGAGATCATCGATGGGTTGGAGGTCTCGCGCCGCGGTCTCTACGGCGGTGTGGTGGGCTACTTCGACTTCGCCGGGGACTCCGATACCGCCATCGCCATTCGCACGGCGGTGATCCGCGACGGAGTCGCCTTCGTGCAGGCTGGTGCTGGTGTCGTCGCCGATTCGCGTCCCGACGCTGAGGATCTGGAATCGCAGAACAAGGCTGCCGCTGTGTTGGGAGCAGTTCTTGAAGCCAACCGGTTGACACGTCTGGACTGAATTCATCGTGGCTAGGTATTTCGGCATTCCGGCGGTGCCTGCTCAAGTGAATTCCCTAGTGAGAACGTTGTTCGCGCGCCTGGTTCTTTAGGAAATCCTTGGTCTTCGGAGTGGCGAATTGTGGCAAAGAAGGCCAATATGGAGGCTCATTGGGGAACGTCGCAGGCTTCGGGGGCAGTAATGATCGAAAGCGCCGAGCGCGCCGTGGCGAGGGCTGAACGCCCACACCACCGCACGCCGATGGCCACCTTGGTGGCGCGCGTCATCGTGACTGTGTCCTTGTTGATGGGAGCCTTCTCGTTCCTGTTGGGACCCAACTGGCGAATGCTCTGGGGAGCCTTGGTATTGCTGGTGCTGGCCGGGCCCGCAAGCGCGGTGCTTCGACGATTGGGGTACGGTCAGTCCTGATGACTGTTCTCGACGAGATCATCGCCGGGGTGGTTGAGGATCTTGCCGAGCGGCAGTCCGTGCTTCCACTTTCCACGGTGATGGAAAACGCTGATCGGATGCCGCCCGCGCGAGACCCGCTGCCAAGCTTGCGCGCCGCTGGGCTGTCGGTGATTGCCGAGGTGAAGCGATCCAGCCCGAGCAAAGGCGATCTGGCCGACATCGCCGATCCCGCAGCGCTGGCACGCCACTACGAGGCAGGCGGTGCCGCAGTGATCTCGGTGTTGACCGAGGCGCGGCGCTTCCGCGGTAGCCTGGCCGACCTGCAGGCAGTCCGCGCGGCGGTAGACAGCCCGTTGTTGCGCAAGGACTTCGTGGTCACCGACTACCAGATTTGGGAAGCCCGTGCCGTGGGTGCCGACGTGGTGCTGCTGATCGTGGCTGCTCTCGCCGATGTCGAGTTGGCCGCATTGCTGGCGCTCTGCGCGAAGGTGGGTTTGACTGCGTTGGTCGAAGCCCACACGCCTGATGAGGTTCGACGCGCGGTCGACGCCGGCGCGGCCCTGATCGGCGTCAATAACCGCGACCTGAAGACATTGGACGTGGATCTGAGTCATTTCGAGCAGATGGCGAATCTGATTGAGCCGGGCATCGTCAAGGTCGCTGAATCGGGGATCCTCTCGGTGGCGGACGCCGCCCGGATGCGTTCCTGTGGTGCCGACGCGATTCTGGTGGGGGAACTGCTGGTTCGTCACGGCGATCCGGCCCACGCGGTGGCCGAGCTACGGTCGCTGGCGTGAGTCGTGCTCCCGGATGTGAGTAAATGGGTCTGTGGAACCGAATCAACTGCCGGATGATGCCGGTCATTTTGACATTTTCGGTGGGCGCTACGTCCCCGAAGCCCTGGTCGCAGCGCTGGACCAACTCGATCGAGAGTTCGCCACAGCCAATGCTGATCCCGACTTCTGGGCCGAGCTCGATGGGCTGCGGCGCGACTATTCAGGCCGTCCCACGCCACTGACCGAGGTTCCGCGCTTCGCTGAGCATTGTGGCGGGGTTCGAGTGCTGCTCAAGCGTGAGGACCTGAACCACACCGGCTCG
>DMIX01000227.1 GCA_003451975.1 Propionibacteriaceae bacterium | reverse complement strand
CGCCCATGACATCGCGATATGCCACGATGGACCTTACACTGAGGTGTACTTTGGCGGTAAGCGACCACCGAGCTTCCTGCAGGCCACCGGGGCGAAAGACGTCGGCGTTGAATTCCACTCCCTCTCGAAGACCTACCATATGACCGGCTGGCGTATCGGCATGGTAGTCGGCAACAGGGACATGATTCGCGCGCTGTTCACGGTGAAGTCCAACCTCGACTCGGGAATCCCGCAGGCCATCCAGCTTATGGCGGTCGAGGCGCTGCGGGGCTCCCAGACCGTGGTGGACGAGCACAATGCTGTTCTGGAGAGGCGAAGAGACAAGCTGGTAAAGGTGCTCGATGAGATAGGTCTGCACGCGAGGGTGCCCGACGGAACATTCTACGTATGGGCGAGGGTCCCGGAGCGCTACTCCTGTGTCGACCTGACCCGCGAACTGCTCGAGCAGGTACACGTTGCTGTCACGCCCGGAATCGGCTACGGGGCAAGTGGAGCGAACTACATCCGCTTCTCGATTACGCTTCCGGATGACAGATTGGATGAGGGCGTTCGTCGCCTCGCCGGGTGGCGGGGAGGCGCGCAATAAAGGGACAACTGCACACCACCTCAACCCAACGCGAACGGGCTCTGCTCATAGCGGTTCAGTCGGAGGGCGCCGGAGGCCGCTGGACCGCGGACGATTCTCTCNNGGCCGTGGCAAGGTCGCAGAGTTGCTCGAACTCAAGACCACCCTGAACTACTCGCTGCTTGTTGCTGACGACGAGCTGTCGCCGCGCCAGCAGCGCACTCTTGAAGACGAGATTGACGTACGCGTCATCGACCGCACGGCGCTCATACTTGACATCTTCGCGCACCAGGCTCGCACCAGCGAGGGCAAGCTCCAGGTGGAACTGGCTCAGCATCGATACCTGCTGCCGAGACTCATCGGTCGCTGGGAACACCTCGAACGCCTCGGCGGTGGCATTGGAACGCGAGGACCTGGTGAGTCCCAGCTCGAGACGGACCGTCGCCTGATTCGACTCCACATCAAGAAACTTGAGAACGACCTCGAGGGCGTCCGCCGCCATCGAGAGGTATACAGAAGTAAGCGCCGCAGGGAAGGCGTGCCGCTTGTGGCCCTGGTTGGGTACACCAACGCAGGCAAGAGCACCCTGTTCAACAGGATGAGCCAGGGCGACGTAACCGCCGAAGACAAGCTGTTCTCCACTCTAGATCCCGTCACACGTCGAGTGCGTCTCCCCGGTGGGACGGCGATGCTCATCACCGACACNNCTCCTGCATGTCGTCGACATCACGCACAAGGATGCGTCACGGCAGCACGCAACCGTTGAGGGAATACTCACCGATATCGGACTCTCAGCGAAGCCTGTGGTGACCGCACTGAACAAGGTAGATCTGCTTGACGGACGGACGGCTGAAGCCGGCAGCGTCCCGCTGCATGAGACACTGGCCGCCACCAGAACCGACTTCGTGCCCGTTTCAGCCGTCACGGGGTGGAACATGGTTGAGTTGCTGGAGCGTATCGAGGCGGTCTTGACTACCCAGTCAATCACTCGCTGACGCGCCACTACCGGCATCGTGACTACGCCGCCGCGTGCTCATATAGAGAGGACACCGCCAAATCGGCTACAATAGCGTGCTCGCACATGAACCACGTAGACGCGCTCTGTCGGCTCATCGAGTTCGACACCAGTGGTGTTGGCGTCGGGCGGTCTCACGAAGCTTTCGCCTACCTCGAGCGCCTCTTCTCCACGTGCGTCTGCAGCACCGCGACAGTGTCGATACCTCCTTCGGAGGCAGACGGTCTTGTGGGCCGCCGGGCGCTCCTCGCTCGCCGTCGACAACCGGGGAAGCCGCACCTCGTCATCTACGGTCACATCGATGTCGTCCCGGCCGAGGGATGGGACGCTTTCACTCCCGTCCGGAGTGGAGGTCGCATCTACGGCAGGGGAGCGTCGGACATGAAGGGCTCTATCGCCGCCCTTCTGGGATCGCTGTGGCGGATCCGCGATGCTGAGCCAGGCTTCGATGTGACGATCGTAATCACCATGGACGAAGAGACGCATCAGCTCGCGCAACTGCGATACCTCACATCGGTGCTTGAAGCCGGACCTCACCCACACGTCCTCAGTTTGGATGCTGGCTTCGGTTACGTCTCCATCGCGAACCTCGGTCTACTGCAGATGGACATCACCGTCGAGGGAAACTCAGTTCACTCCGCCATGGCGCACCTTGGACGCAACGCGATTGAGGGGGCGTCCACACTCATGGCGGCGCTGCTGGCACTGAAACCACTTGTGACACAGAGGGAATCTGCGGTGGCTGCGCACCCGGGGACGGGGATGCAGTACATGCAGGCGCGTCTGAACCTGAATCAGATTGCGGGCGGCATCGCGCGTAACGTGGTTCCCGCATGCTGCACCTTCACGATTGACCGGCGTCTCCTCCCAGAGGAGACAGTTGACTCGGCCCGAAATGAGATTCTCGCGGCACTCGAAGGAGTCCGCGAACCCGAGTGGCATGTGTCACGCGAGTTCTTCATTCCGTCCGTCCCGCCCTGCGCCGATCCGTTGGCACGGGTCCTTGCGGACGTTCTGGAAGCCGTCACCGGCTCCACCGGACTGTACGGCGACATGCTCTCGGGCGAGTTGCCGTACGCCGCGCGAAGCTGCTGGGGCGGAGACGCTTTTGCAACCGGCGTCATCCGGCCCGAGAACCGCATACATGGGGCCAATGAGTTCGTCTACGAGAGCGACCTTGACCAATTGGTGGAAGTACTGGCACGATTCCTTACCGGTGGCCAAAAGGAGGCAGCATGACCGTCACCATTCTGTACCGGGAAGAACTGCGTGAGTATGACTTCGGAGTGGGGCACCCATTTCGGGGTGATCGCTATGAGATATTCCCCAAGGTCCTCCAGCAGCACGTCGTTCCAGACGGCCACTACAGGCTCCTCGCCGCTGACACCTGCACCGAGGAGGATCTCCGTCTGATATGCAGCCAGGAGTATATCGATTTCAGCAGGGACTACTTCCGGGC
>DMIX01000419.1 GCA_003451975.1 Propionibacteriaceae bacterium | reverse complement strand
GCAACGGCCACCGGATCGCCGGCGCCCACGGACGCACCTATCGGCTCACCTGGGCCGACTGGCGCAAGAACATCAAGGTCAAGGTGGTGGCGACCAAAGCGGGCTATCGCAAGACGGTGCGCACCTCGAAGGGCACCGGTTGGATCCGCTGGAGCGAGTGGCACCGCCGCTGAGCCTGCAGTGAATTGGCCCGGTGGTAGCCGCAGCCGGTACTCTTGCTAGCTGGCCGTCCCGAAGGCGGCCGGAAGATACGCCCTCCTGCTACGGGAAGCGCCCGTAGCCGCTCAAGACCAGAGGAGGTGGAGTTCGCGTATGCGTTCCTATGAAGTCGTTGTGATCATCGATCCCGACGTTGACGACCGTCAGGTGAACAGCCTGCTGGAAAAGCCGTTGGCATCCTTTACCAAGGCCGGTGGCACCGTGGACAACATCGATGTTTGGGGTCGCCGTCGGCTGGCCTATGACATTCGCAAGAAGTCCGAAGGCATCTATGCCGTCATCAATCTGACCGCCGTGCCAGATGTGGTGAAGGAGCTGGATCGTCAGTTCACCCTGAACGAACAGATCATGCGGACCAAAGTGATCCGCCCCGATCTGCACTGATTCACGCGGAGGTCTCGCCAACTGTCGGTACCAACTGACACCCTTGACGAGTACCCAGCCCACGTCCGATCGAAAGACAGCAATCATGGCAGGCGAAACCATCATTACCCTGGTCGGCAATCTGACTGCCGACCCGGAACTGCGCTTCACCCCGTCCGGGGCTCCGGTAGCGAACTTCACCGTCGCTTCCACTCCCCGCACCTTCGACCGCAACAGCGGTGAATGGAAGGACGGGGACGCGATGTTCCTCAACTGCTCCATCTGGCGGCAGGCTGCGGAGAACGTCGCGGAGTCCCTCACCAAAGGGATGCGCGTGATTGTGCAAGGTCGCCTGAAGACTCGCAGCTACGAAACCCGTGAGGGTGAGAAGCGCACCGTCTTCGAGGTTGATGTCGACGAGATCGGTCCGGCCCTGAAGTATGCAACCGCCAAGGTGACCCGCAACGCGGGTGGCAGCGGCAACTTCGGCGGCGGGTCCTCCTCAGGCGGTTCCAACTGGAACCGCTCGGAGAACCAGGATCGCGGCGGAGCCGACCCCTGGGCTGGCGCCCAGAGCGACGAACCCCCGCCATTCTGATCCGACCCCACGGTCGGATCCGACCCACCGTCTGATCCGACCCCCACGCTCCCTGAGCCAGTCGAAGGGAGCACCTCATATTCATGTCATTCCGGCGAGAGCCGGGCTTTCATAAACCAAGGAGAGCACCACAATGGCCTCACAGCGCAAGCCTGTGAAATCGAAGAAGATCGTGCCGGCGAAGTCGATTCGCATCGGCACCATCGACTACAAGGACACCGCCACGCTGCGGAAGTTCATCTCCGAGCGCGGCAAGATTCGCGCCCGTCGGGTTACCGGACTGTCGGTGCAGGAGCAGCGCAAGGTAGCGATCGCGGTTAAGAACGCGCGCGAACTCGCCCTGCTGCCCTACGCCTCGACCTCACGCTGAGCAGGGGAATGAAATGAAGTTGATTCTTACTGCTCCGGTCGACCACCTGGGTGTGGCCGGTGACATCGTCGAGGTGAAGGACGGCTACGGCCGCAACTTCCTGCTGCCCCGTGGTTTCGCTATCAAGTGGACCCGCGGTGCGGCGACACAGATCGAGGGCATCAAGCGTGCCCGCGACGCCCGCGAGATCCGTGGCACCGAGCACGCCCAGCAGATCCGCGAGCAGCTCGAAGCCCTCTCGGTGAGCCTGCCTGCGCAGGCGTCCGCCGATAGTGGCAAGCTGTTCGGCGCCGTTACGGCTGCCGACATCGCGCTGGCGGTCAAGAAGGCCGGCGGCCCCGCGATCGACAAGCGCTCGGTCGAGATCGCCAAGCCNNGCCTGAGTTCGTCTCACAACGAGGCCGGTCCCGGTTGGGGCCGGCCTTGTTGCATGTCTGGCGTGCCGCTGTGGCGGCGGAGTCAGCTAGCGCGGTTAGGCTGACTGGGTGAATCAGGGCGGACGGCCGGGATGGCCGCAGCGACGGTCGCTGCGAGCGGAGCCGATCCTCATCACGATCCTCGCCGTGGCCGTGATAATTGGTGTCGCCTTCTGGGCGAATGCCATGGTGACGCCGGTTCATCGCAAGGGCGAACCCACCGTCACCATCGCTCCGCACAATGCCCCGACCGTGACAGCCACCCCCACAACCACGCCGTCGGTGACGCCCACCCCGACCGGCAGTGCTCCGACGATGGGCTCCTCAGGCACCTTTGCGCCAGCAGCGGTGAACATCGCCCCGGCGAGTTCGGCAGGCACCCTCACCCGCGTGGCTTTGCAGGTGGAGACCAGTAGTGGGCTGAAGGCCAACGAGATCGCAACGCAGGTCGCTGACATCCTCAACGACAAACGAAGCTGGACCGGCACCGGGAAGGTGCGGTTCGCGATGGTGGCCGACATTGCCAAGGCCGATGTGCTGATCTCGGTAAGCTCACCGAAGACCGCCGCCAAGGCCTGCACCCTCAACAGCGGCAGCTGCGTGGACACCAACGTGATCGTGCTCGACGCCTTATCGCTGAAGAATCCACCAGCCACCTACCCCGACGCCACCAGCTGGGAGCAGTACCTGGTCAATCACGCATTCGGCACCTGGCTGAACAAGAAGCCGGCCACCTGCACCAAACCGGGCGGCCCTGCGCCGGTGATGATGCCGCAAGGCGAGGATCTGGCCGGCTGTACCGCCAACCCGTGGCCCAACCCCTGACCGGAAGCCCGTGAACTGGTCAGCTTCCCTGGTTCAAGTAGCGCGAAGCGGCCGCCCGATACTGCTCGGCAATGATCGGACGAGGATCCGGCAGTGGCGCTGCCGTCAACCGAACCGGCCAGGTCGGACGCTCTCCGGTCAGCACCCAGGCGGCCTGGCGGGCCGCGCCATCGGCCACATACTCACCCGGCTCGGGCACTACCACCGGCAGGTCGAAGACTTGGGCGGCAATGGCAGCCACCGCAGGATTCGCGGCGGCACCCCCGATCAGCATCACCCGGGCGAGGCTCACCTCCAACTCCCTCAGCGCGTCCACTCCTGCGGACAGGCCGCACAGCATGCCCTCGATGGCAGCCCGAGCCAGATTGGGCCGGGTAGTCGACTCCAGACTGAGCCCGACCAAGGAAGCCGTCGCGCTCGGCAGATTGGGGGTGCGTTCGCCTTCGAAATAGGGC
>DMIX01000032.1 GCA_003451975.1 Propionibacteriaceae bacterium | reverse complement strand
CCCACAACTACTCGATGCGTTATCGGAACCCAGGCCAGCCGTGGTCGGGCTCCGCACACCTGGCCGGATGCTCAACCCGGGAGGTCAATCGAACAGTAGCGGGCGTTTGTTTCAATCATGTTCGAACTCGCGCACGGTGCTGACGTGCCCGCCAACGTCGCTGCAAAGCGCAATGATGAAGGTGTGTCCCAGCATCTCGAGAACCAGGTGGAGGTTCTGTACAGCTACACCGTCGCGACGGATTCTGGGTTCGCACCGAATCCGTACTTCGGAGTCTGCACACTGGCGTGCTGCAAACCGGCATTGAGGAGGGGCGTTGGCAGCCGATTGGTGAGGGATTCGGGGATCGCGGATCTCGGCGAACTACGAAAGGAGCAACCCGGCTTTGTCCGCGGCCAGAACATCTGGGTGCTCGGTCTGGCCGGAGCTGCGCTGAGGGATCGGCCGTATCGCTCGGTCGTCTATGTCATGCAGGTCACCGATGTGCTCGACTTCAGGTCCTACTTCGAGGAGTATCCCGAGAAGCGTCCTGTTCTCACTGCGGCGAGTTCGCCGTCCGATCCGAGGTGGCACGGCGACGCGATCTACACCGGCAATGACCCGGCTACAGCCCGTCAAGTGACGCCCTGCGCGCATTCCCGAGGCGACGCCGAGAACGTTCAAATGAAGTATCACGACCTCAGCGGTCGATTCGTGCTGGTCTCGGATCACTTCAGCTACTTCGGGAGGGACGCCCCGCCGGTCCCTTTGGAGGCGCGGTTGCACCACGGTCGAGGTCACCGGTGCAACTACCCCACCGAGGTACTCCGCGGTCTGGAGGCACTGCTCAACGGCCCGTGGGCGGAGTACCTCGATTCCGGCGTTCTCACCCGAAGCGGTGAAGCGTCCGCGTCGTCGTGCGACTGCGGGGCTTCGCAGAATGAATGTGCTGGCCACAACGATTGCTGACGCTACACCGTGACCGCCGCACGTCGGCTAGCAGCATCCACTGGCGGGAGGCTGATGGTGACCTGGCTTCAGATCCCGCCTGTGCGTCACGGAGCAAACCCGCGGTTCGAAGCCCGCTCAAGGGCAGATCGGTGCCGCTCGAGAGCGGCATGCGCACCGCAAAGCACGGCAAGACCGGCCACTGCCCCGGTTACGAAGACCGTCGATGCGATGAACGCGAGTGAGTGTCCTTCCAGCGTTGCAGCGGGAACCGCCAGGCGCATGGCCACGGCTGCCAGACCCGCAAGGGTTACGACCGGTGGTGCAATCATGGCCAACCGAGGTCGTCGACGCGGTGTGGGTTGGTGGTGAGGTAGCCGCAAGCCCACCCATGCGACGATGGCCAAGCCAAGCACTCCGCTGAGGTATTGCAGCAGTTGATACCCCGCCACCGGACCAACCGGTGTGGCGTAGCTGGCGGCCAAGGCGGCGATGTGAGAATCACCGAAGCGTCCGGCATGGGTGAACTCATCCCACAGCACGTGGCTGGCAGCACCGATCAGCACTGCCAGCGGCACGTAGCGCCACGCGCCGAACGACTCACTCGGTGGTCGCCATCGTCGCCGGATCAATTCGGGGGCGAGGTCATACAGCGGGCCGGACGCAGCACGCCACGCAACCCACATCGCCACTCCGAACAGCAGATCCCACACCAGAATCCCCCACGGGGTGTGGGTCGATGGCTGCGGCACCCAGCCTCCGGGAAGGTAGTACCACAGATCCGGGCTCATGCTTCCGGCCGCCAACGCTGCGAACGGCAGCGCTGGCCTTCCCTTCAACGGAATCACTGCAGCGATATGAGAGGGAGTCAGCGGCACAACACAAACCTAGCCAGCGACCAAATGCCTCCAGCTTGCACGGTGATGGGCGCTTCACTTTCCCGTGGGTCAGATCACACGAGATCCCAACGCGTGGGCTGGGTCAGAACGTCACTGGGACATACAGCAGTCCCCCTGACATAACCCCAACCTTCCCCAAGGACTGGAGTCTCCGGACACACCGGGGCGGTTCACTGGGAAATGCAGCAATCCCCACCGACAGCTCGCCCTTCAACCGGGCCAACAGCTCATCCGAGGCACGCGACACGCCCACACCTTCACCAAGACCCCAACTATCACTTGATGGCAACAGGCAATGCCATGTCATGCATGAGAAGGCAAGACGGCAGGCCACGGGCGGCAACCATGACCGTCATCAGCCCCGAAGAATGGGCACCAACGACCCGACAGGGAGGCCACGACATGCCCAGCCCCTGCCACAGCGACCGCCTCAAGGCCCTATCTGCATGGTCACCGACTGAATCAAGTCGACGATCCCAGGAATGCCCTCGCCGGACCACTGACAAGTGAAGCCTCAATCAGTCTGCGACCTACAGTGGTGCGCAGAACATCGATGCTCACACTGGCGTCAAGCACCGGAACTAGGTGCGTGTCCAAGAATGACGCAAGCGCCGTGCGCCGATCACTGTCAGCGCGGAGCGTATCGAGGTCCAAAAGGGCAGCCAACTCAGACTCGCTGTCGCCGACGAGCCGAGATAGTCGCGTGCGGACATGGCAGGCATGCTCTCGCGGGGCCGTGGCATCTCCCAAGGCCAAGAGCCAGAG
>DMIX01000302.1 GCA_003451975.1 Propionibacteriaceae bacterium | reverse complement strand
GAGCCGATACCCACCAGCTGAATGTGGTGGCCGGTCGGGACTTCACCTCCGACGGCGTCATCGACGTGGCTGAGGTTCGCGAAGGCGACCCGGCGCCTGATGGCTCGGGTCCGCTGAGTTTGGCGCGAGGCATAGAGATGGGTCACATCTTCCAGTTGGGCCGCAAATACGCCGAGGCGCTCGGTCTG
Organism: Propionibacteriaceae bacterium; assembly: GCA_003451975.1. Classification (GTDB taxonomy): domain Bacteria; phylum Actinomycetota; class Actinomycetes; order Propionibacteriales; family Propionibacteriaceae; genus Propionicimonas. The sequence goes on along the minus strand of DMIX01000302.1, from coordinate 4,464 downwards.
AAGGTGCTCGACGAGAACGGCAGGCTGGTAACCGTGACGATGGGCTCCTACGGCGTAGGAGTGTCGCGCGCAGTCGCCGCGGTCGCGGAGTCCACCTGCGACGAGCGCGGACTGAGCTGGCCGCGGGCCCTGGCTCCCTTCGACGTTCAGGTCTTGGCCACGGGCAAGGGAGACGAGATCGCTGCCGCCGCAGAGAAACTGGCACAGGATCTCGACGCTGCGGGGCTTCGCGTCCTACTCGATGACCGCAAAGCAAGCCCCGGAGTGAAGTTCACCGACGCCGAAGTGATGGGAATGCCCACCGCAGTGGTGATCGGACGGGGCTTGGCCGACGGGCTGGTCGAAGTACGCGATCGTGCTAGTGGGGAGCGCCTTGAGGTGCCGATCAGGGAAGCCGTCGAGCACCTTGTTGGGGTGGTTCGCGGCTGATTCGGCCGCGACCGCTTAGGATGGTCGCCAAGCGGTACCCCCACGCGCCGGTGCAACCGGCCACAATCACATCCAAAAACCGGATCGAGGCAGCAGATGCTTTCCACTGATATCAGCACACTCCTTGACCCGGTGGTTGCCGCTCACGACCTGGAGATTGACCGCATCGAGATCACCTCCGCCGGCAAGCGTTCGATCGTGCGGATCTTCCTCGACGGCGACGGCCCCGACGGCCACGGGCCGTCGCTGGATCAGATCGCCGAGGCCACCCGCAGCATCTCGGCGAGCATGGACGTCAGCGATGTCTCGCGCGGTAAGCCCTACACCTTGGAGGTTTCCTCCCGAGGCGTCACCCAGCCGCTGACCGAAACCAAACACTTCCGGCGTAACACCGGACGCCTGATCACCGTAGTCACGCCCGAATCCGAGATCACCGGACGCATCGTGAGCGTGACCGACGACGAGGTGGAACTGCAGGTCGGTGCCGCCAGCCAACCGGTGGTACTGGCCCAGATCACCAAGGCGACAGTCCAACTGGAACTGAATCGGCCCATCGCCGGCTCCGATGACGACAATGAGGAGGCCTGAAATGGATGTCGACCTGAGCGCCTTGAAGGCGCTGGAACGCGACAAGGAAATTAGTATGGAGGTGCTGCTGAGTGCGCTCAGCGAGGCACTTCTGAATGCGTACGCCAAGACCCCCGGTGCGATCGATGGCGCCCGGGTGGACATCGACCGACGCAGCGGCAAAGTGAGTGTGCTGGCTCCCGAACTCGACGATGAGGGGAACACCATTGGGGAGTTCGACCACACCCCCGAAGGTTTCGGCAGGGTAGCGGCGGCCACCGCACGCCAGGTCATCTTCCAGCGGCTACGCGAGGCCGAGGACGAACAGAAATACGGCCACTTCGCTGGTTCGGAAGGCGACATTCTGCTGGGTGTCGTGCAGCAGGATCGCGATCCCCGGGTAGTGCGTATCGACTTGGGGAGCATTGAAGCAATCCTTCCAGCCGCCGAGCAGGCGCCGGGCGAGGATTACAGCCACGGCAAGCGGCTACGGGTGTTCGTCGTGAGCGTGCGTCGCGAACTCCGGGGCCCCCAAGTGGTGGTGTCCCGCACTCATCCCAGCTTGGTCGCCAAGCTCTTCGCGATGGAGGTTCCCGAGATCGAACAGGGCACCGTCGAGATTAAGGCCATCGCACGCGAAGCCGGGCACCGCACCAAGATCGCGGTCGTTAGCCACAATCCTGATGTCTCCGCCAAGGGTGCCTGCATCGGTCCGATGGGCCAGCGGGTGCGGGCGGTCATGCATGAACTCAACGAGGAGAAGATCGACATCATCGACTACTCCGACGAACCTGAGGTGTTCGTGGCACAGGCACTCAGCCCGGCCAAAGTGACTTCGGTGACCGTGGTTGACCCCGGAGCGAAAGCCGCCCGAGTTGTGGTGCCGGATTACCAGCTCAGCCTGGCGATCGGCCGCGAAGGGCAGAACGCCAGGCTGGCTGCCCGGCTTACCGGCTGGCGAATCGACATCCGCTCCGATACCGCCGAGTGAGTCCTCGCACCTGACCCACTCGGCGTCAGGATGTCGGCTGACTGGAAGGCTGATTGGCCCCAGGGCCGTACTCGGTCCACACCTCTTGGAGTGCGGTCAGTACGGTGCTCTGGTCGAGATTGAGTTCAGTCGCGATGGAAGATGCCATCGAGGTGAGCATCTCGGTGTTGCGTCCGCCGCCACCGGTACTCGGATCCCCGGACGGGGCGGCCCCGGTGGGCGCGCCGCTCGGAGCGCCGCTCGGTGCACCGCTGGGAGGGGTGCCGTTGCCGTCGGACGGGCGCGATGCCTGCATCGCATTGTCCAAGGCGGTCTTCACCGCAGACTCGTCCACGCCGAGCTTGGAGGCCAATGCCGTGGCCATCTCGGTGGTGTCGAGCTGTTGGTTCTGGCCCGTGCCGCCGCCTGGGCCTTGGCCATAGCCGGACGTAGCTTGGGTTGTGGTGTCGGAGCCCGCCAAATTCGCGGCCATCGCGCCGACTCCCACCGCCGCTCCCACAGCGAGGACGCCCCCGCCGATCGCCAGTCCGATGCGCTGCTTGCTGTTCATGTAGCTCCTCGTTGGTTCGACTGGCACCAGACAAGTCGAGTCGGCTGTGTCATTGCTCCGCCTTTGCTGGGTGTTCGCTGTGTAATGCGCCACCTAGACTGCGGAGCCATGGAACCCGTCCGCACCTGCGTCGTCTGCCGGAATCGTGCACCGCAAGCCCACCTGGTGAGATTGGTGGCCCTCGAACGAGTTCTGGTCGTCGACGCGGATCGACGACTGCCCGGTCGAGGGTGCTATCTGCACCGCTCCTGTGCCGCCAAAGCGCCGGTGCGGGTGTTCGCCCGGGGCCTGCGAACCGCACTGGACCCGGATCAGGTCGCCGAGGTGTTGGCCACGCTGAGTGCCGATTGAGTCATTGAGCCTCGAGGGCGATAGACTACACAGCGCGCGTTCACCGATCCGAGGTGAACACCAACCCGAAAGTGGGCTAACGCTCATGACCACTCGATGAGTATCTCGAAATGAGCAAACCGAACTAGGTGGTCCAACGCGCCTGCGTGGACCTGAAGGAGAGTAGTGGCTAAGGTCCGCGTCTACGAGCTTGCGAAAGAGCTCGGACTCGAAAGCAAGGAACTTTTACAGACCCTCAATGACATGGGGGAGTTTGTGCGTTCCGCATCCTCGACCATCGAGGCACCCGTCGTCCGCAAGCTGCGTGAGAAGTCATCCGCAGAGACGACGACACCCGCAGCCGAGGCCAAACCGGCCAAGGCTGAAGTCAAGCCAGCCCCGCGTAAGCCTGCCGCGCCCGCAGCTGAGGCCAAGCAGGAACCCAAAGCTGCGACGCCTGCCCCGACTTCTGCGCCGACCGCGGCACCGGTCGCAGAACCTGCCGCACCGGAGGCAAAGGCCGAATCCAAGCCTGCGGCCAAGCCCGCCGAAACCTCGGACGCCAAAGCAACCCCGGCGCCGAGCCCGGCCGTGCCGAGGCCCCGACCCGGGCCCCGTCCCGGTGGAACCGGTGGACTTCCCGGAAGCAACTCCCGTCGTCCTGGCGCTCCGCGTCCGGGGAATAACCCCTTCGCTTCTCGTCAGGGCATGGGCGTGCAGCGCCCCCGTCCGGACAACGCTGGCCGCTCCGAGCGGCCGTTCAACGACCGCGGGCCCGGTCAGCGCAGTGACCGTCCGCCGCGTCCGGGTGGTGGAGGCGCCGCAGGAATGCCCCGCCCGAACCCGGGCATGATGCCCAAGACCACAGCCAATGGTGGTGCTGGCGCCGGCGCTCCGGCCCGCGCCGGTCAGGGCGGACGCCCAGGTGCCGGTGGTCGCGGCGCTGGTCGACCCGGTGGTGGCCCCGGTCGCGGTGGTGCTCCCGGTGGCGGCGGCTTCGGTGGTCCTCCGGCCGGTGGTGGTCGTGGCGGTCGTGGCGGTCGCAGCGGTTCGGGTACCCAGGGTGCCTTCGGGCGTCCTGGTGGGCCGGCCAAGCGTGGCCGCAAGTCCAAGAAGCAGCGCCGTCAAGAGTTCGACCAGATGGAGGCGCCATCGATTGGTGGCGTGCGCGTCCGTCAAGGCGGCGGTCAGATCGTGCGACTGCGTCGCGGTTCCTCGCTGACTGACCTCGCCGAGACGATCGGTGTCGAGCCGGCGTCGCTGGTGCAAGTGCTGTTCCATCTCGGTGAGATGGTCAACGCCACTCAGTCTGTTGCCGATGACACCCTCGAGGTTCTCGGTGCTGAGCTCAACTACAAGATCGAGGTCGTCTCGCCTGAGGACGAGGACCGCGAACTGCTGGAGAGCTTCGATATCGAGTTCGGTGAGGATCTCGGCGACGAGGACGATCTGGAAGCTCGTCCGCCGGTGGTCACCGTCATGGGTCACGTCGACCATGGCAAGACCACGCTGACCGCGGCCATCACCAAATTCGCCCACCTGCGAGGCATGGCGGAATACCGTGCGTTTGATTCCATCGATAACGCGCCGGAAGAAA
>DMIX01000410.1 GCA_003451975.1 Propionibacteriaceae bacterium | reverse complement strand
CAGGTCGGCCAGAAGGTCGCCCGCGAGATCTTCTTCCTCGGCGAGACCTACGACGCGCAGCGCGCCTATGAGATGGGTACGGTGAACAAGGTCGTGCCGCATGCCGAACTGGAGACGGTGGGGCTGGAATGGGCGGCCACCATCTGTGGCAAATCACCGACGGCCCAGCGCATGCTCAAATTCGCCTTCAACGCCATCGACGACGGGCTCATCGGGCAACAGGTCTTCGCCGGGGAAACGACCCGTCTGGCCTACATGACCGATGAAGCCGTGGAGGGCCGCGACTCCTTCCTGGAGAAGCGTCCCCCGGATTGGTCGCAGTTCCCCTACTACTTCTGAGGTGTGACTCGCCGCAACCGGCAGCGGCTTTCTGCAGGTTTCGACCTCCGCGGCGTCGTCATCGTGATGTACTTTCATTGATATNNGGCAAGGGGTGACCGGTGCCTACAGCGAATCACGGCCGAGCGCGGCTCCGCGTGCTGCTCGTTCTGGGTGGCCTGATCGCCGCGGGGCTGTCGGCAATCACCGGCGAAACCTCGGCCCAGGCCGCTACCTGTACTTGGACGCCCTTCACCAGCAAGAGCAGCGCCCGCTACCGGCTACCAGCGGTGGTGAAAGCCGACAACGGGCGGATCTTCGTCTTCGCCGAGCGACGCAACAACAACTACGACAACGATGATCAAGGCGACTTCGACATCGTGATGCGCACCTCGGTCAACGGCGGATGTACCTGGGGCAAGCTGGTCACCGTCGCCGATTGGGGCACGAACAAGGTTTCCAACCCGGTCCCGATCTACGACCGGGCGCGCGACCAGGTGCTGCTGTTCTCCACCGTCAAACTCGCCTCCGGCAACAAGCTCTACCTTCAAAAGATCAACGCAACCGCCACCAGCATCTCCTCGTTGCGCTCGGGGGCGGTATCGGTCGATGGCTGGTTCCCGGGGCTCACCGGTCCCGGCCATGGCCTGGTACTCAGCCGCGGCGCCCATGCCGGACGCATCATCTTCGCGATGGGCTACACCCGTGGCAGCACCCGCACCACCCGGGCGATCTACTCCGATGACGCCGGGAAGACCTGGCGGGTCGGCTTCGATCGCCCTTCGCCCGGCTCCCTGCAGCTCATCGAAGGAACTCTGGCCGAGCTACCCGACGGTCGGTTGCTGGTCAGCTATCGGGACAACGGACGGGGTGTCGCCACACCTGGTCGCAACCGGGTGAGCGCGGTGTCCACTGATGGTGGCCAGACGGTCTCCAGCTATGGGGCGATGACCGGCATCAAGACTGTTCCGGTGCAAGGCAGCTTGCTGCAGGCCGGGTCCTACCTGCTGTTCTCCAGCCCGGCCCACCTGACCGGCAGCCTCACCTCGCGCCGCGGCCTGAGGGTCTTCGTCAGCACGAACTCCGGCGCTACCTGGAAACGAGGCGTCGGCATCGGGCCGAAGACCGGTTCGACCGGCTACTCCGATCTGGTGCAACTCAGCGCGGCGACGGTCGGTGTGGTCTACGAGGCCGACTACGTGAAGTACTGGACCCGTATCCGCTTCGCCCCGGTGCGGCTGTCGTCGATTGCCACCTCACTGCTTCCGAAGGTCTCGGTGTCGAAGCGGCCCAGCACGGCCGGCAGCTACCGAAGCGGTCACACGGTGCGGGCCCGACATGGACGCTTCACTCCGGCTCCGGCAAGCTATCGCTACCAGTGGTTGCGCGACGGCAAGCCCATTCCGAGGGCCACGGGGTCGCGGTATCGGCTTCGCAAAGCCGATCGGTATCACCGCATCTCGGTGCGGGTAACGGCGGTGCGCGGCGGCTACCGTTCCGCCAGCGCAACCAGCGTCAGGCACGCGATTCGCTGATGGTGGGGCCGTCCCGAAGTCGGGCGGGCGCCGGCCTCGCCACGAGGTCGGCTCAGTGCCCGAATCGAGTCTCGGGGTAGGGGGCAACGCCTTGGGCCCAGTCCCCGAGCGGCAACAGGATCGCGTCGTTCAAAGCTGAGGGTCCATGAATGACCACCTCGATTCCTTCGCTGCGAAGAATCTCCAAGGCCCGAGAAACCAGAATCACCTGTTCGGCGGAACGGTGCAGATCCACATCCGAGCCGCGGGTGCTCTGGTGGTAGCGCGGGTTGCTCGACCAGTAGCGCATGCCGACTCCCCAGAGATGCACGGACCTGACTCGGCACCAGCTGAGGAGTTGCAGCAGGCCGTAGACCACGTTGAATCCGTGGTTGACCCCGAGGCGCGGATCCCGCGACCATTCGACCACTCCGAGCATGCGCACCGGCACGCGATGGCGGTACTCCTGCGGCACCAGATCGATGATGTGGGAGTTTGCTGCGAAGTGATCGATCAAGTCCAGATGGGGCAGCAACGAAGCGCCCTTGGTCGTGATGAACCGCTCATCTTGCACCCAGTAGAGGTCCGCGCGGGTGTGCTGCGCCGCCAGGAGTGACATCCCAGCGTTGACCGTCGCCACCCGCCGCTCGCTGGGAGTCCACTCGGTCACGGTGGGGCCATTTCCCACGATGTCGACGTCGGCGCCGGCAAAGCGCTGACGCAGCAACTCCAGGGGTTCGGAGGGGTCCATGCTCAGGCGTAGATCTCGTCGTAGAAGGGCACCACGCGGGCGGGCGCCATCACGCGCCAGAAGTAGTCATGACCGGCGGCCATCAGCTCGGCGAGCCGACCGGGATCGTTGATCAGGTGCACGATCTCTTGATGGACCCCCGCCGAGTCGGTGACGATCCACGGCGGCGGCTCCGTAGTGCGAAAACCCAGGGCGAAGGCAGCATGGGACAGCGCATCGGCCCCGTTGATGACCACATTCCCGGCGGCGAGCCCCTCGTAGCTGACCAGATGAAAGCCGCCAGTGATCACCTCATCGATCGACACCTGGCTCACGTGTCGGGTCATCGCCACCTTTCGAGGGGAGACGCCTTCCAGAGTCTCCACCGTCACCCTGGGGTCGGCCTTCAGCCTGTCCATCTCGAGTTCGAAAAGCGGATCGCTCTTGGCCGACCAGCGTCCCTGCGAGTGCGTCGAGGGCGAGTGCACCACGCGCAGTGGGCCTGCGGGAGACGGTGCCGCGTGCACGTTCTGGGAGATGAATGGCCGGTACAGCACGTTCGGGATCGGGCGGAAATCGGGGAACATGCGTGGGTGGGCATGGCAGACGGCGAGTTTGGCATGCCAACGCACGCCGTGGTCGGCCGAGAGGTCACCGAACAACGGGCGCTCGTGGGTGGGTGAGTGCACCTGGTAGATCCAGGTGCGGTCGTAGATGGCCGGGATCGATGCTGCCCAGCGCAACAGCAACGGCGGCACAAAGTTGTGGACGTGAATCACTTCGGCGTCGGCCAGGTGGACGAGGAAGGCTTCGCGGTCGATGGCGTTGTTGGTGATCTGGATGGAGTTGGGAGACATCAGGTCGCGATGCGGACCAGGGTCGCCGACACGGAAATGCACGCTGTGGTGGCCCAGCAGTTCGCGTTGGGCGTCGGCGAGCATTCCCGGGGCCCCGGCCAGCACCGAGGGCGAGATGTGAACGATCTTCATAGGGCCGCCTGGGAGGCTGAGGTGAACGTCACCCGGGCGCCGCGCTGGATCAGCACCATGAAGAGATTCTCATCGGCTCGAGAAACCAAGCTCTCATACGAGTAGGTGAACTTTGAGTGAATTGCTACCGCCTGGGCGGATGACCAGACGGCTAACAGATAGTGACGAAAAGTCGTGATGCCCTCGGTTGGAACCGTCCAATTCGGTGGCATTGCGACGAGGATGTCCTCCATTCCGGTGGGTTCGTAAACACTCAATGCCACAGCCGAACCTTTGATTATGGACAGATGCCCCCGCGGATACGGACGCGCCACATTCCACAGGGCTCGAATGTTGCTGTGCAGCTCGGCTTCGGTGTCGAACCCGGCGTGGAAGGGTGTGACGTCCAGCACTTCGGCAGGAAGCTCCACGCCGCGGCGCAGCAGCAGCGCCTCCACCCCGATCAGCTCGGCGGCAGGGCAGGTCGGCGGGCGAGTGAGTACCAGGATCACCCGAGCGCCCGGCCAGGTATGCGCCACCGCGATCGGCAGGTTGGAAGCCGGGTCCTGGATGATCACCAGGGAACTCTGTCGCACGAGGAAATGAGCGCTTTCGCTAGGGCGAATGCGTTCAACAACATCGAGCATGGTGGGGGCGCCGCTGGCGTTGGGGTTGATCTCCTCGACATAGGCATAAGTGGTCTTGGTCTTGGTGAACAGCGCCACTCGCAGGCCTTCAGCCAGCTCGATAGCGGCGGGATCCTGGCCCGTCTTCCAAACCAGGACCCGGCGAACCAGGTGGGGCGCCAGCGACGACTCCGGATCTTCGATCTCTTCAACCGGTTCGGTCCAGGTGGGCGGCAGGTTGATCCGTATCGAACTGGGTTCGATTCTCACTCGAAACAGCGTGGGAATTCGTGCGGCGTTCGTGGGTTCAGGTTTCCCCAGGAACTTCCTTATCGCGCCACCGGCGAGGCGTTTCATGCGTGCAAAAGTACTCGCAGTGGGTTGAGTGCATGGTGTGTTCACGGCGGCAGATTAGCAGGCTGACTCCGTAATCTTCCATCTCCGGTCCTCTCGCAGGCAGCGTAAAGGCGGTGTTCGGGATCGGTAAAGTGATCGCGCACCTCACAATGTCACGAAGGGAACTCGCCCACGATGCAACGCGACCTGCTGGTAGTGGCCGCCTATGACTCTCAGCTGAAGTGGGCAGTCGGTCTGGCCCGCGAGTTTCCGACTGCAGAGTGGTCGTGGAAGGTCGCAGCTCCGGCGGACTACCGCACGGCACTGTCGGCCGAACAGATCGAAGCCATCGGGTGTCCGGCACCTGTCTTCCTTGAATGGCAGGAACTGCTGGCCGCTGCCCGGGTGTCCGACTGCGTGGTGCTGGCTTTGCAGGGTCAGCTCGTGGAGAGATTCACCGACGAGTTGGCGCTGCTTCGCGAGGCAGATCCGCAGGACCACGAACCTGTGATCGTGACCGGCTGGGTCGGCATCGTCATCGAGAAGCTGGTCGCCGGCTATCTGGATCGGGCCGGATCTGACCTGGTCGCGGTGAACTCTGCGGACAATCTTCGCGAATTCGAGAACGCCGGACGCCTGCTCGGCGTGCCGTTGGACAATCTGCTGCTCACCGGACTGCCGCTGTTGCCGGCCCGTCCGGCGCCGCGTCGCGATGGCGCGGTGCATCGAGTGGTCTTCGCCGACCAGCCGACCATTCCGACGCTGCGCTGGGATCGGGCCTATGTCTATCAGCGACTCATCGACTACGCGGTCGCCCATCCCGAGCGCCAGGTGATGCTCAAGCCTCGGCACCGCCCCTGGGAGAGCACCTTCCACCGCATGGACCACCATCCCGAAGAAGTACTGGCTGAGCTGCCTGCCGCGCCGCCGAACTTCTCGGTCACCTACGAACCGATCACCGAACTGCTGCCGACCACCGATCTGATGCTCACTGTCTCCTCCACCGCCGGTCTGGAGTCGGTCGGAGCAGGTGTGCGAACCGCCTTCATCGGTGATCTGGGCGTCCACGAAAAGCATGGCAACCAGGTGCTCCTCAACTCCGGGTTGATCACCACTTTCGATGAACTCATCGCCGACAACCTGCCGGTCGCCGAAGAGAGCTGGCTGGCTGATGTCTTCGTATCGATCGACGACCTCACCCCCGGTCAACGGATCGTGCGCCGCGTGCTGGAGCTGTTGGAGGTACCGCTCGACCAGCGTCCGGGGGCGATCGTCTCCGCCGGGCGCTACGTGAGCGGACGCCTGGCGATTCGGCGGCTGCGAGCTCGCATGCCGAGGGCCGCCCAGGTGCCGGCCCCGCAAGGCGGAAACCGGTCGTTGAAGGCCCAACTGCGTACTCGATTGAGCTTCTTGGCGCGCGCGGTGTTGCCAGCCTCGCTGGTGCGGCGCCTCGCCGCGAAGTATTGACGTGCCGGTGGCGACCTGTCGGCGGGGGCTACTGGGCCAGACCGTAGAGGCGATCACCGGCATCGCCGAGGCCCGGCACGATGTAGCCG
>DMIX01000053.1 GCA_003451975.1 Propionibacteriaceae bacterium | reverse complement strand
CCTTCGAATCGACGTCCCCGATGACGGTCCTGCAACCGCCTCGGCCCGCTGGATCGGCAGGGCGTCGACTGCGATCACGAGCGCGTGTCGCTGGAGGTGACATCGCCAAGGCCTGGAGCTATCCGGCAGTGCGTCGGGGCTTCTATGCCACCGCCATGTTGTTCCTGGGTTCGCTGACGCCGGCCTATTTACCCCAGAACAGTCCGTGGTGGGGGCCGATCCGCGCGGTCGGGCTGGACAGTTGGTTCGGACGTGTCGCCGGCACCGCCCTCGTCGTCGCAGCCGTGGCCCTCTTGGTAGAGGCCTGGTTCCGGCTTCGGCCCCGGCTGTACCACGAGGTGAAGCACTGGCCGATCACCTTGTTGTGGAGTATCCCGCTGCTGTTCGCGCCGCCGATCTTCAGTCATGACGCCTACGGCTATGCCGCTGAGGGCTGGGTACTGCACAACGGTCTCAATCCCTACGATGTCCCGATCTCGGCGTTGCCGGGTGCCTTCGCCGATCAAGCCGCGTGGCTGTGGCGCTATCACACCGCGATGTATCCACCGCTGAGCCTGGAGATGTTCCGCGGCATTGTGGTCGCCGCCGGGAACGATCCCTACCTATCTGCGGTGGGAATGCGGCTGCCGGCCCTGGCCGGCGTCGCTTTGATCGTGGTCCTGTTGCCTCGGATCGCGCACCGCATCGGTGCCGATCCTCAGCTGACCGCCTGGTTCGCCACCATCAACCCGCTCGTGATCGTGGCCCTGATCGGGGGGGCGCACAACGACGCGGTGATGATGGGGCTGGTGGTGCTGGCGCTGTGGCTGGTGTACCTGCCGCGAGCCGATGCAACCCCGGCGTCGCCCGCGCCGAGCCGGCTCAGGCGGTTCCTGGACTGGCTGGCGGCCGAGAAGTGGTTTCTCACTGCCGCGGTGATCGTGGGAGTCGCCGCCTGCATCAAACAGCCGGCGTTCCTGGCGTTTTACCCCGTGGCGCTGATCGGCCATCCGTGGCAGACACTGCACTGGTCGGACACGTGGCGGGCCGGGGTGAGGCTGACGATCTCGTTGGCGGTCTCGGTGGCCACCTTCGTGGCGATCAGCCTGGCCACCGGTCTCGGATTCGGTTGGGTGTGGGCCGCCGATGTCCCTGGCCTGGTCGTGACCTTGGCCCCATTCACCCTGATCGGCACTGGGCTGAAGCTGCTTTTGGAACTCCCCGCTTTCGTGGTCACGGTGATGCCGTTCGCGTTTGGTGGGTTGGGCCTGTCGCAACTCCCCGGAGGATTCGGCTCGGACGTGGTCGGCCAGTTCGCCTTGGACAGCCTGCGTTTCTTCGGGCTGTCGCTGACCATGGTGATCATTGCGATTCTCGCCCTGGGTATCGGGCGGCGGCGTCCGATCACTTTCCTGAGTTGGTCCTATCTGGCCTTCGCCTTCGGGGGGATCGCCTTGAACAGTTGGTACCTCACCTGGGGCGGACTACTGCTTCCGCTGACCAATCCCGCCCCCAAAGTGGTGGGGGCCGCAGTGACGGTCACGGCAGTGCTGCTGGCCTATGAGGCCGGAAACCTGGCCTGGCGCAATGACGCGGTGGCCCTCGGATTCGCCGCTTTGGCCCTGATCGTTGTACTGATCTATCGACACAATCAAGAGCACCGTGCCCACCTGGCGCAACCGGAGAGAATGCCGTCATGAACGAACCCGAGGTCACCGTCGAGGTCGCCGCCACCGTGGGCCGCATCACGCTGAATCGCCCGCGGGCTATCAATGCTGTGAATCTGGCGATGATGAAGCGGATCTCCGACGCCTTGGCCGAATTCGCGGCCGATGATCGCATCGAGGGTGTGGAAATCGCCGGTGCTGGGGAGCGCGGATTGTGTGCCGGTGCCGACGTGCGGGAGTTGCGGACTCGGGCCATGGAATCCGGCGATGTCAGTGAGTTCTTCGTCACCGAATACCGGTTGAACCTGATGATTGCGGCCTATCCCAAGCCGTATCGAGCGATCATGACCGGCATCACCATGGGTGGCGGATTGGGCTTGAGCGCTCACGGAGCCCAGCGCGTGGTGGACGCCACTAGCAGGCTGGCCATGCCCGAGACCCAGATCGGCCTGTTTCCCGACGTGTTCCTGACCTACCTCTTCGCCCGGATGCCTGGTGAGATCGGCACCCACCTGGCTTTGACTGGAGCCTCGATCAACGCCACCGACGCCATCGCCGTGGGCCTGGCCGATGAATGCGTCGGGTCTGCTCCGGCTCCCGATCCCGTTCTGCAAGGCGCCTGGATCGCCCAGTGCTACGGCAGTGACGACCCCGCCGAGATCGTGGGACGGCTCAGCGAGCATTCCGATCCGGCTGCCCGGGCTGCCGCCGAGGAGATCAACCGCCGCTCGCCGCTGTCGATCGCCGTCAGTCTGGAGGCGTTACGCCGGGCGGCACGCTTCGCCACTATCGAGGCTCAATACGACCAAGAACTCGCCTTGGCAGTCCGACTGGCCAGTGGTGCCGAGTTCGCCGAAGGGGTACGCGCCCAACTCGTCGATCGTGATCGCACACCGAGGTGGAGCCACGACCACGTCTCGCAGGTACCCCGCGATGAGGTGCTGAGCTACTTCGAGCCGTTGTCGGCGTAGTCGACCACGACCGGCGCGTGATCGCTGATCCGCGCCTCGTAGGAGTCCGCTCGATCGGTTCCGCCGATGTGAGCTGCCGCTGCCAGCCCCGGTGAGGCGAAGTGGTAGTCGATCCGCCAACCGGTGTCATTGGTGAAGGCATTGCCCATCCAACTCCACCACGAGTAGGGGCCCTCGACATCGGGGTGCAACCGTCGCACCACATCGGTGAGCGTGCGGGGACTCTGAATCGTGCCCAGCCATTCCCGTTCCTCGGGCAAGAAGCCGACTGACTTGGCATTACCTCGCCAGTTGCGCAGATCAGCACGGGTATGAGCGATGTTGAAGTCACCCATCACCAGGAACTCCCGACCCTCGGCCTGCGCCGCCCGTCGGGCTCGGGTCAGATAGGGACGGAAGGACCGCATGAACGCCAGCTTGTGCTGGTAGCGCGCCAACTCCTCGGGTGTGTCGTCGGCCCGGCCACCCTTCGGCAGATAGAGCGAGGCGACGGTGAGCCGCCAGCCGTTCAGCTCGTAATCGGCTTCCAGGTAGCGGCCCTCGGGATCGAAGCGTCGGTTGCCGAAGCCCTCCCTCACCGCAGTGGGCGCCACTGTGCTGAGCAGCGCGACTCCGTTGCGTCCGGCCCGGTTGCCCGGATGGTAGGCGAAGTGATAGCCACTGCTGGCCTCAGCCGGCACCAGGTCGGCAGGGGCGCGCACCTCCTGCAGGGCGATCAGGTCGCAGTCGCGCTGGGCTAGCCAGTCGGCGAAGCCGCGGCGTACTGAGGCTCGAATGCCGTTGACGTTGACCGTGGCGATGCGCATCAGTTGTTCCGTCCTCTCGCTGGGATAGACCAGAGCTCACCGGTGCTCAACCGATAGGAGTCCGCGAGATTGACCGCGTTGCAGGCATGGTTGGGGAGCAGGCGCAGCGTGCTCCCCAACGCGGGAAGCTCACCAGGCCAGCTGATGGTCGCGTGATGCTCGCTGAGCGCAACGATTCGAGCATCGGGTTCGCCGAACACCCGGCCGTAACCGGACGCCCAGGGTGCGCGATCGGCGGCCAGCGCCTTGCTGCCGGCGTCGCAGATGACGCGTCCGCCAGCGTGCGAGACGACGGTGCTCACCACGGTCAGTGCTACCTGCTCAGGCTGAATCGTTCCCAGCTCGACCTGCTGGGCATCGCCGAACACGTAGACACCGGGCCGCAGTTCGGTGGCCACCGAGGTGGAGAACGATGCCGACGGAGTGGAACCACCGCTGATTACCGCGGGTTCGATACCGAACTCACGCAGCGAGGCAGCGGCTCTCGCCAAAGCCTCGGCCTCTTCAAGCGCGGCAGCTTCCCCGGAGCCGGGGGAGTAGCTGTGACCGGGGAAGGTGAACACTCCCAGGACCGTCAGGCCCAGCCCCGCCAGATTCTGTGCGAGGGCGCCAGCCGATTCCGGGGCAACCCCGGAGCGATGATGGCCGGAATCGATCTCGACCAGCACCTCCACCGGCAGTCCGGCCAGGTTCCGCCCGGACGTCTCAGAATCGCAGCCCACTCGCAATCGAACCCCGGCTTCGCTCAGGGACGTCAGCCTGGCGGACGCATCGCCATCGACCCACAGCGGGTAAGCGATGAACAGATCGCGGCACACCGATGCGAACACCTCCGCCTCGCCGATGGTCGCCACTGTGAGCCCCTGTGCCCCGGCAGTCAACTGCACCTCCGCGACCGCAGGCGATTTGTGCGTCTTCGCGTGCGGGCGCAGCACCATGCCGTAGCGGCGGGCATGCTCGGCCATGGCGTCGATGTTGGCCTGCATGACCTCGGCATCGAGGGAGAGGTAGGGTGTGGCTCCCATGCGGTTCAGCGGTAGTTGTCGAACTGAACCGCGAAGTCGAAATCGGCCTCACGCACCAGCTTCTGGACTGCCTGGAGGTCGTCGCGTTTCTTGCTGAACACACGCAGTTCTTCGCCCTGAACCTGGGTCCGGATGCCCTTGGGGCCTTCGTCCTTGATGAGCTTGACGATCTTCGCCGCACTCTCCCGACTGATGCCCTGCTTGGTGGTTGCGGTGAGCTTCCACATCTTCCCCGACAGCCGTGGCTCGCCGGCGTCCAAGGACTTCAAGTCGATCTTGCGGCGCACCAACATGGTCTGGAACACATCAAGGATCGCCTTGACCCGCTCCTCGCCGCTGGCTTCCATCTCGATGGCTTCGCCGGACCACCGGATCGTCGCTTCGGTGCCTTTGAAGTCGTAGCGGTTGCGGATCTCCTTGGCCGCCATGTTGAGGGCGTTGTCGACCTCCTGACGGTCG
>DMIX01000387.1 GCA_003451975.1 Propionibacteriaceae bacterium | reverse complement strand
GTCCGTGGCTGGCCATCAGAACCGCCCGGGAGCGACTGGCGCGCAGGGTCTCCACGATGCCGCGTCCGATCGAATCGTCACCGATCAGCGCGAACGGTCCGATGGGGATGTCACCGCCGAACTCGTCGGCGATCATGGTCAACACGCACGGAATGGGCTCTCGACGTGCCGCCCACGCGGTTGCGTAGTCGGAATGGGTGTGGACGACACCGCCCACCTCCGGCATGTGTCGATACACATAGGCGTGAGCAGCCGTGTCCGAGGACGGACTGCGCTCACCCGCCACCAGATTGGCGTCGAAATCACATACGACCATGGCTTCAGGGGTGAGGTCGTCGTAGGAGACGCCGGAGGGTTTGATCACCAGCAAATCCGCTCCCGGAACCCGCGCAGAGACATTGCCGGCGGTCCACACCACCAGGTCGTTGCGGGGCAACTCAGCGTGAAGAGCGGCTACCTCGACCTTGAGGGACTCCACGGTCTCCCGCAGCTCTTCGGGGATCCCGGCGCTCATCGCTGACCCTCGAACCCCGGGCGCGCCGCTTCGCACTCAATTCGCATCCAAACTCCTATGTTCATAATGATGTGAACGGTAACATGATGCTATCTCATTTGAACCGATGCGACGAGTGCTATGGAGATTAATCTTGCGATCCGGGCGTGCCCGAACACATCGCTGCGCGAGCGGTGACCCGACTCACCCCGACGCCCGTCACGCTACTCCGAATCAGCCACTCCTGCAGGCACTTCTGGCGAACCCAACCACAGGCCCGGGCCGCGAAGAGCGCACAAGGGGCCAAAATACGCCCTCCGGCGCCCGACGGCGAGCGCGGGAGAGCCCGGGGCGCACACCGGGACACTCCACAACCTCCAGCAACCCGGGACGGTCGCACCGACCGGCCACCGGCGTCTCGATGCCGCCCGGATCGCCTCAGATGTGTCCGGTAACATCCGCCGTGATGTTTCCGGTCACATAGTGATCGTTTTGTGACATTAGCCCATTGACCGGGTTCCGTTACGAGTGCAACGATGTTTGAGTTGCGTGACGTCGGCAAGGGCTGCCGACCTGGCCCTGCGGGGGCCGCGACACTCAAGGATGAGAAGGAGCACACAGGAATATGCGACGTATAGGTATCGCGATCCTCGGTATCGTGACTGCTCTGGCGCTTGCCGCCTGTGGCGGCAGCGGAGCCGGCGGATCCTCGAACAACTCGTCGGCTGAGACCCTCATCGGCGTCTCCATGCCGACACAGACCTCCGAGCGCTGGATCGCCGACGGTAATGCCGTCAAGGACGGACTGGAGAAGGCCGGCTACAAGGTCGACCTGCAGTACGCCAATGACGACATCCCGACCCAGACTCAGCAGATCGACGCGATGATCACTGAAGGCGCCAAGGTGCTGATCATCGCCGCCATCGACGGCACCGCCCTGACCTCGCAGCTCGATGCAGCTGCAGCGGCCGGGATCAAGGTCATCTCCTACGACCGCCTGATTCGAGACAGCAAGAACGTTGACTTCTACGTCAGCTTCGACAACTACAAGGTCGGCGTCGCTCAGGCCACCGCTCTGCTGTACGGTCTCGGCGTCACCGACAAAGACGGCAAGGCGACCGGTAAGGCCACCAAGGGTCAGTACATCGAGTTGTTCGCCGGGTCGCTGGACGACAACAATGCGCACTTCTTCTGGAATGGCGCCATGGACACCCTGAAGCCGTACCTCGATGACGGCACCCTGGTTGTGAAGTCGGGCCAGACCACCATCGAGCAGTGCGCGACCCTGCGTTGGCTGCAGGAGACCGCTCAGAAGCGCATGGAGGATCTACTGACCTCAACCTACGGTGGCAAGGGCACCGGCCTGAAGGGTGTGCTTTCGCCCTACGACGGCATCTCTCGTGGCATCATCACCGCTCTGCAGGGTGTGGGCATGGGCCCGACCATCACCAAGGGTCTCCCGGTCGTGACTGGCCAGGATGCCGAAATCGCTTCGGTCAAGCTGATCGCTGACGATGTCCAGCAGTCCACCATCTTCAAGGACACCCGCAAGCTGGCTGATGAGGCCGTCACCGCCGCACAGGCCTTCCTGTCCGACAAGACCCCTGAGGCCAACAACACCACGGATTACGACAACGGCGTGAAGGTCGTCCCGTCGTTCCTGTTGGAGATCGACACGGTGTACAAGGACAACATTCAGTCCCTCCTGGTTGACACCGGGTACTACACCGAAGCAGAAGTGAAGTCCGGCGTAGCCAAGTAACACGGAGACCCGGTCTGGGTGGGTGCAGGGGAAACCCTGCACCCACCCGAGCCTCGGCGAGCACAAGGAAGTGTGACACATGGACAACATCCTCGAGATGCGCTCGATCACCAAGGAATTCCCTGGCGTGCTGGCCCTTTCCGACGTCTCTTTGACAGTGGAAAGAGGCGAAGTCCACGCGATCTGCGGTGAGAATGGCGCTGGCAAGTCAACGTTGATGAAGGTACTCAGCGGCGTGTATCCCCATGGGACCTACCGCGGCGAGATCTTCTATGAAGGTGAGGAGGTCCAGTTCTCCTCGATCAACGACTCTGAGGAGAAGGGCATCGTCATCATT
>DMIX01000028.1 GCA_003451975.1 Propionibacteriaceae bacterium | reverse complement strand
TCTGGTCTCCGGAGGCAAGGAAGAAGAAGGTGGCGATCAATGCGATGGCAGTACCCGCCAGGAAGTGGCCCACTCCGACACCGGCTTTTGCGGCCAGCGAAGCGAACTCTGTCATGGAGTTGCTCACCCAGGTGGAGAGCTGAGCGAGGTAGGTGTTCAGCTCGGTCTGGCTGATCTGCAACGGGCCGGTGCCCAACCAACTCAAGAAGGACGTCACTCCCGCGGCCGCCTCCTGGAAGAGTTGCGGCCACTGCTTCACCACGGTGGTTCCGACCAGTGCGAACACAGCCACGATCACGACGACCATCATTGCCAGCGCTACGGCGGCGGCCAGCGCCCGCGGCCATTTCCAGGCCCGCATGCGGGCGTAGGCCGGTGCGAGCAGCGCAGTGAGCAGCATCGCCACCGCAACCGGCACACTCACCGCTGAGAAGTAGGTGAGCAGCCACCAGACAATTCCCAGCACGGCCGCGACGATCAGGGTCCGCCAGCCCCATTCCGAGGCCGTGATCAATCCCTGGGGCACTCGCGGGCCGTCCGTGTCGCGCAGGCGCGGGCGAGGGATCTGCATGGGCCAACTGTAGTCAACGGCTCCGACTGCGATCCGGCCCCTGGCGCTGAGCCGTTAGGCTGACGCGAGTGAGGAAGCCATTGCCGGATTTAGTGGCCCCCGACTGGGCCGAAGCGCTGCAACCCGTAGCCGATCGCATCTCCGCCATGGGCGATTTCCTGCGCGGCGAGCTCGCGGCCGGACACGGCTATCTGCCAGCCGGTGACAACATCCTGCGCGCCTTCAGCCGTCCGATGTCGGCGGTACGGGTGCTGATCGTCGGTCAGGATCCCTACCCCACTCCGGGTCACGCCGTCGGGTTGTCATTCTCGGTCGCTCCTGAGGTGCGTCCGCTGCCCCCCAGCCTGAAGAACATCTACACCGAGCTCGAATCCGACTTGGGCATTCCGCCAGCGGAATCCGGCGACTTGACGCCGTGGTTCGAGCAAGGGGTGCTGCTGCTCAACAGGGTGCTGACGGTGCGTCCGGGAGCGTCGCGATCGCATCAAGGTAAAGGCTGGGAAGAGGTCACCGACTGTGCCATCGACGCCCTGGCCGCGCGCGGCGGTCCCCTGGTAGCGATCTTGTGGGGCCGTGACGCCCAAGCCCTCGCACCCCGCCTCGGTGACCTTCCCCAGATCCACTCCCCCCACCCCTCGCCGATGGCTGCGCGTTACGGCTTCTTCGGCTCGCGCCCCTTCAGCCGCGCCAACGCCGCCCTGGCCGCCCAGGGCGCCCCGGAAATCGACTGGCACCTGCATTGACTCCCGTTTTCGCAACACCTCCTGCAACCAAACGCCCACGATTCGCGAGACCCACCGCGGGTCTCGCTGCGATCCGCACTCGTCGCGGGCATTTCGTTGCACGGAATGCCGCGTCCGCCGATGGTGTTTCACAAGCATGTTCGGACTCAACAGGTCAGCGATGATCCCCCCGGAGCAGGCCCTGCCCGGCCGCGACCGGCCCATCCTCACACCCGACAGCACCTTCCACGAGGTACTCGGCACCCGCATCGACGCCGTTCCTGACGGCGCCGAAGTCGCCTACTTCGCCATGGGCTGCTTCTGGGGCGCGGAGAAGTTGTTCTGGCAGCTTCCCGGAGTGATCACCACTGCGGTGGGCTACGCCGGCGGCTACACCGCCAATCCCACCTACGAAGAGACCTGCACTGGACGCACCGGCCACGCCGAGACCGTCAAAGTGGTCTACGACCCGACCAAGACTGACTACACCTCGCTGCTGACGGTGTTCTGGGAGAATCACGACCCCACTCAAGGCCTGCGCCAGGGCAACGACCACGGCAGCCAATACCGCTCGGCGATCTACACCACCGGTCCCGAACAGCAGGCGGCGGCTCAGGCCTCACTGACCGACTTTGCGTCCCGCCTCGGCGCGGCTGGCTACGGCTCGATCACCACAGAGATCGCCCCAGCGGGCGCGTTCTACTACGCAGAGCGCTATCACCAGCAGTATCTGGACAAGAACCCGAATGGCTACTGCCCCATTCATGCCACCGGGGTGACTTGCGGCTGAGGGTCAAGTGCTAGTGAAGGGCTGTCTGGTTCGACATTGACCCGGGTTGTCGCACGGCGGTTAACTGACGCCAGCAGGCAGCTCAGGAAGGACCATGGACGACAACCCGACGCCACCGCGTCCGACCATGACCGATGTCGGACGCGCCGCAGGTGTCTCACCAACCACGGTCTCGCTGGTTCTCAATGGACGCGACGCCAAGATCAGCGCCGCAACGCGAGCGCGGGTGCTGGCTGCGGTCGAGGAACTCGGCTATCGCCCCAACCGCGCAGCCCAAGGCTTGCGTCTGGGAACCACCAGCACCATCGGATTCCTCACCGACGAGATCGCAATCCAACCGTTCTCCGGGCCCATGATCGCCGGCATCCACGACCTGATGTGGGAGCAGGGTTCGATGCTGTTGATGGTCAACACCACCCGTAATCCCTCACGCCTGCAGGCTGCCGTCGACGATCTGCTCGACCGTCAGGTCGATGCACTGATCGGCGCCGCCATGGGTACCCGCCAGGTCGACTTCCCCCCGGTGCCCAAACAGGTGCCCGCCTTGTTGGTCAACGCGTTCACCCCCGACCGCAGTCTGC
>DMIX01000328.1 GCA_003451975.1 Propionibacteriaceae bacterium | reverse complement strand
CTCTGAACGTGGTGACCGCCGGTGCGGAGAGCTACACCCGCCCCGATGGCATCAACGTCATCGCGCTCGGCCACCTCTTCGCCGGACAGGAGTCCAGCAACTCCGCGACGCGCGATCGTCAGTCGCCGTCGACCCCCGGAACAGCCGGCTGAGCCAGCAGCGCCATTCGGTCGGCAATGATCCGGTCGCGGCCCTCGGCGAGGCGCTGGTAGACCGGCGACCTGACGAGCCTTGTGGCAGCTCTTGCCGAGGGTATTCACGTGCAGGTGGCCGGTACGGGCAGCGTTCGGGAGCACCAGCTCCGCCGCGCTGAGTGGGCCTCGCAGTGGTCACGAACGGTCGATTCCGGCGTGTCCGACACGTTTGATGAATTCCCGCGTAACGCGGCAGGCCGTTTGATCGGTACTACCTGTGAGGGCCCCCTAGGACGCTGTCCTCCCAAGTTGGCGTCCACCCTGACCCAAGAGGCAACCATGCTGATCAATCGAAGGGATCGCGGCGCGGCAGCTGTGGAGTTCGCTCTCCTGATGCCGTTCTTGATGCTGCTGTTGCTCGGCATCATCGAGTTCGCCTTTCTGTTCTTGACTCAGGCCACCGTGGCCAATGCCGCCCGCATGGGTGTGCGCAACTATGTGATCAACTACGCCGATCCGAACGCCGAACAGATCGCCATCGACACGGCGTCCGCAGCAACCCCTGATCCTTCGAATGTCATCGATGGCACCTTCTCGGCCGAATGCACCCCCATGGGAAAAACCACGCTCACCCTCAGCTACCGCTACCACACCCTGACCGGGTTCTTCGACGGCATGTTGGGCAGCTTCGTAACCCTCAAAGGAGTGGGGAGCATGCAATGCGGCGGCTGAGGGATACCGAGCGCGGCGCAACCGCCGTCGTCGTGGCATTGAGCATGCTGGCACTGATGGGCATGGGCGCACTGTCCATCGACCTCGGCGGCGCCTACTCCGATCACCAGCAGCTCCAAAACGGTGCTGACGCTGCAGCACTCGCAATTGCGGAGTCCTGCGCCTACGGCGAATGCCAGGACACCGCCGACGCGTTCGTCAAAGCCAACAAGCTGGATGGCAATGCCGACGGCGCAGTGGTTGGCGAGATCGGCGAATCCTCGGTCACCGTGCAGGCCTCCGCGACACGTCAGAACTGGTTCGGCGACATCATCGGGGTTCCCACCACAGACCTGAGCGCGCAGGCGACGGCCAGTTGGGGCTGGCCCTCCGGCGGCGCCACCATGCCGTTGGCGTTCTCCTGGTGCGCGTTCTACTCCGCCACGGGCGGTTGGGACGACGAGGGACAGCCCCTGGACGACACCGAGTCGGCCATCCACATGATCGAACACAGTTGCACCCCACCGGCCCACAACGAGGTTGCCGGCGGCTTCGGGTGGCTGCAAGGCATCAACTGTCTAGCGGACGTGACGGCCGGCGAATGGGTCCAAAGCGATCCCGGCAACGACGGCTCCACCTCGTGCAAGGACTTCGACTGGACCACGCTGCAAAACAAGACCGTGCTGGTTCCCATCTTCGATGAAACCACCGGCACCGGCAGCAACGCGATGTACAAGATCGAAGGGCTCGCCGCCTTCACCATCACCGGGTATTGCTTCAATCCCTCGGCCAAATGGAATGTCGACAAGTGCCCGGCCGACAAGCAGGTGAAAGGCCACTTCAGCAACTACGTCGACCTCAGCGGCGCCTATCAGATCGACGACTCGGCCACCCACTTCGGCGTCCCGGTCGTCAAACTCACCGCCTGATCACCGCCACTGACCACCCGACTCGCACCGTCGTGAGCACGGCACGGCAGGCATTTGACCGTGCTGCCAGAGATTCCACGTCGACACCGCTACATTCGACTCGTGACCACCCCCGACAACAGCGGAGCTGCGGACGGTGAACCGGCCGGTCGCGTTCGACAGCGCCGCCGTCCGACACCGCTGACTGTGATAATCGGCATCGTCGTCATAGCACTGGCCGCAACCGCGATCTGGGGGCTGGAGACCCTCAGCTCGCAATGGAACTGCCGGGCCAAGGACGCCTCCTTGCTGACCCACACCGACGGCGTCCTCTACGGAGTGAACCTCGACTGGGGGTCGGAGACGGTCGCTGAGTATCAGCAGAACCTCCGTCACGCACCGGCCGTAGCCGCGCAATTCACTCTCCTGCCGTACACCGACACCGAATGGACCTGGGTCACTGAGGGCGCTACCCAAATCAACCAGGCCGGTGGCGTGCTGCTGCTGACCTTGGAACCCAATGGTGGCCTGAACACCGTGACCGACGCGGTCGTGAACCGGTTGGGCGATGATCTGCGAAAGCTCAACGACCAAGGCGTGCCCGTAGTGCTGCGGTTTGCTCACGAGATGAACGGCTCCTGGTACGCCTGGAGCCAGCAACCGCAGGCCTATGTCGCCGCCTTCCGAAAGGTGGCCCAGACCGTGCATCAGCGCGCTCCGGGCACGGCAATGCTGTGGGCACCCAACTACGGCGGCGGCTACCCCTTCCGCGGCGGGAAATACAACGCCAAGCCGGGAACACCAGCATTCGCCGCACTGGACACCAATCACGACGGTGTCTTGAGCATGGCCGACGATCCCTATCTGCCGTATTACCCCGGCGACGACGCCGTCGACTGGGTCGGCATGTCGCTGTACCACTGGGGAAACCACTACCCATGGGGATCCAACGACATCCCCGAACCGGGCAAGCTGTCCGCGCTACTCACCGGCACCTATTCCGGCTTGGTCGGCAACGAGACCGCCGTTCCGAACTTCTATCAGGTCTACGGCGTGGACCACGCCCGACCGGTGGCCATCACCGAAACCGCAGCCTTCTACGCCCCGGCCAACAAGGGGGCGAGCGAGCTGGCCATCAA
>DMIX01000301.1 GCA_003451975.1 Propionibacteriaceae bacterium | reverse complement strand
CAGATGATCGGCAAGCGTCATCACCCCACCAGGGGTGGGTTTGGGCGGGCGCAGCCAGGCCAGGCGAGGCTTTCCTTTTGCCACGGAGAGCTCAGGCCTTGTCGGGGACGTCTGATGAGTCGCCGGAGGCCGCGCTCGAACTGTCCGGCGGGGCGGCGAGATCAGGATCGGTGTCGATCAGTTCAGCGTCGACGATCTCGGAATCGTCCATGTCGGGAACGGCAATGGCCTCGGAACGGAAAGGCTCACGAGCAGCTCCCGGCGCGGTGCTGCCGTCGGCCTTGAGCGCTGCAGTCTCCTCTTTGAAGGCGCGCACGGCTTTGCCCGCATTGCGACCGATCCCAGCTAGCCGGGATCCGCCGATGAGCAGCAGTGCGATCAGTACGAGAATCGCCCATTCCCAACCGCCCATTTCCGCCTCCTTCGCTGGTACGCCGAGCTACCGTAGCGCCTCGAGTCGCTTTTCTTCGAGGTCGCTGGGCACGACCGGCTGGATCTGATTCAGCAACTCACCCAGCTCGGCGAGACGCTCGCCGAGCATCTCGAGTTCGCTGAACAAGTCGGAGGCTTTGTGCCACAGCCAGACGGCATAGCTGACGACCATGATCAGCCCACCGACGGCGATCGCACCGAACAACAGCACCCAGTTCATGATCTGGCCAGCCTACCCCGCGCGGTACCCGGCCAGGGCCTCGGTCGCTGCGTCTACTGCAGAGGCCAGGAGCTGCGCCGGTGCGGCAGCGAGCAGGCCGGGCCCCAGGCGCAGCACCAAAGCACGCAGCCAGGCCGGATCGGCGACCAGCACGTCGAGTTCGACGGCAGTCTCGCTGCGCCGTAGCTGTTGCACCGGTATGTACTCAGCGATCCAGGCGGACTGGGGCGTCACAGTGAGGGTGACCGCAACCGCATCGGTGCTGCTTTCCAGCCAGCTCGGGCCGAACTCGGGAGGCTCGCCGAGCTCGGGCACGGCTTGCCCTGTGAGGTGTACCTCGGCGATGCGGTCCAGTCGATAGGTGCGCCAGTCGGCCCGTTGCGGACTCCAGGCCTGCAAATAGCCGAAGCCGTCGCTGGTGATGAGCCGAACCGGTGCCACCGTTGGACGGGACGGCTCCAAGGCAGCGTCGGTGTAGTCGAAAGTCACCTGGCGACCATCGCTGATGGCCGCAGCGAGTTGTTCCCGAACTCCGGGGGCGCCTCCGGACACCGCCACGGTGGCGGCTGTCGGAGTACCGGCAGCAGTCTCGAGCTTCGCCAATGCGTTGCGGACGGCCTCCGCCGCGTCCTCCCCCACCAGTTCGGCCACCGCACGCAAGGCCACCACCAGGCTGAGCGCTTCGTCGGGGGTGAATCGCATCGGTCGGCGCAGATAGTCGGCGTTCGACAGTCGGATCCGGCCCGTCTCGGCCACGGCATCCATGTCGATCTCGATCAGGTCGCCAGGCATGCCTTCGGGCAGACCGCAGTACCACAGGACTCTGAGATCGGAGATGAGTTGAGTCGTCGTGATGCCGAAATCGGCGGCCGTCCGGTCCAGATCGGCGTCGGGGTGGAGCTGCAGGTAGGGCACGAGCGCCAGCAGTCGTGAAACTTGGTCGGCAGATGTCATAGCGACGCCAATCCGGCCACGGCCGCTAGGTGGGTGATGACAGCGGCGCGCAGGTCAGCGGGGCCGAGCACGATGACATCTGGGCCGTAGGCGGCCACATCGGCCACGAAGTCCCCACTGCGGGCGAAACTGACCTGGTAGGCGCTGTACCCGGCAGGAGCATCGACGGCTTGGGCGGTGCCGCGCTGACGCAGGTCAGCGGCGCGACCGTCACGGATGGCCAGCAGTGCTACGTCATCGACACCGGCCGGTTCCAGGCGTTGCCAATGCGCCTCGATCTCGGCAGAGGATGGCAAGGCATAACTTCCCGGCTTGCCGATGCGGGTCACCGCTGAATCGATGCGAGCCAGCTTGAAGATCCGGGCGCCGGCCCGATCGCGGTCGTGCGCGAGCAGATACCAGGAGCCACGCCGACAATTCATCGCCCACGGCTCTACCCTGCGGATCTCACCCCGGTAGCGGAAGCTGATCGGCACCCGGTCAGTATGCGCCTCCCAAATGCCGGCGAACGCCGACTCGTGAGCGCCGAGTCGCGGGGCGAGCCCGGCCAACCGGGACGGATCAGGATCGATGCCGGCGGCCCGCAGTTTCGCCAGTGCGGAGACCGCCTGCCCGGCTTGGGTGGCCGATTCCCAGACGCTGGCAGCCAGACCCAGCGCGGCGGTCTCGGCGGCGGTGAACTCGATAGCGGGAAGCTCGAAGGCCTCACGTCGGATGCGATAGCCGACCTCATCGGGGAAGAGCACGTCGTTGCTACCGGTCTCCACGGCCACACCCATCAGGCGCAGTTCGTCCTTGTCGCGTTCGAAAGTGCGTTCAAAGGCGGCATCGCCGAGACCGTGGTAGCCCTCGACGACTTCGCGAATGCGCGCCTTGTCGACGAAGCGACGCGCCAACAGCAAACAGATCGTCAGATTCATGATCCGTTCGGACTTCTGCTGAGTCATGCCTCCGCCTGCGGTCACTGGTTATCGGTGCTGCGATGAGGCTAGCAGCGCAACGACCACCAGCAGGTGTCGGCTCGCGTTGCGAGGCTGCAATACAGTGACCGTTGTTCCCGACAGGAGAAGGCACGGCCATGAGCATTCCCGGTGCTGGACGGTTCGCACCGAGCCCGACCTCCGACCTGCATCTGGGCAATCTGCGCACCGCAGTGTTGGCCTGGCTGTTCGCGCGCAGCAGTGGACGTCGCTTTCTGGTGCGCATCGAGGATCTGGACACGGCACGGGTACGAGCCGCCGGCGACACCGCCCGCCGCCACTGTGCTGATCTGGCAGCGCTCGGCCTGGACTTCGATGGTGATCCGGTGTGGCAGTCGCAGCGGCTCGAGCTGTACCGCGATGTCATCGCGAGCCTGCCGACCTATCCGTGTTTCTGTACGCGCCGCGAGATTGCCGAGGCAGCATCCGCGCCACACCACGCGGCAGGCGGGTATCGCCCCTATCCGGGCACCTGTCGCAATCTCACCGAGGCCCAACGCGTCGAACGTGCCGCGGTGCGCACTCCGGCACTGCGGGTTCGCGCTCAGGGCGTTTCCTGGACGGTCCGAGATGAGCTGGCCGGAGAGGTGACCGCGGTGGTGGATGACTTCGTGGTGGCTCGCAACGACGGCACTCCTGCCTACAACCTGGCTGTCGTGGTCGATGATCTGGCCGGCGGCGTGGATCAGGTGGTGCGCGGCGATGATCTGCTCGATTCGTCACCGCGGCAGGCATGGCTGGCCAACCACTTGGGCGGCTCTGCACCGCAC
>DMIX01000075.1 GCA_003451975.1 Propionibacteriaceae bacterium | reverse complement strand
TCGGCAACATCTTCACCTCACCGTCGACCGCTCAGGCCTATTCGGTGGCCCGCGCCGCCAACAGCGGCAAAGGAGTGATCTTCGCCTACGGCAACTATGCCGGCGACGTGATGAACTTAGGTCTGGCCGGCGACCGGCTCGAGGCCGAAGGGGTGCCCGCGCGGCAGATGATCGTCACCGATGATGTGGCCTCGGCTCCCGAACTCGAGAAGCGACGCGGCATCGCTGGCGACTTCATGATCTTCAAGATCATCAGCGCCGCCTCCGAGAAGGGCCTCGATCTGGATGAGGTCATGGCGGTGGGCACCAAGGCCAACCAGCGCACCTTCACCCTCGGCCTGGGATTCTCCGGCTGCACCTTCCCCGGTGCTGAGGAGCCGCTGTTCACCGTGCCCAAGGGCATGATGGGCCTGGGTCTGGGCGTCCACGGCGAGCCGGGCCTGGAGGATGTACCGTCCCTGCGAGCCAGCGAGCTTGCCGACCTGCTGGTCACCAAACTGCTCGCCGAGCGTCCCGAGGGGGCTGAGGATCGTGTCGCAGCGATCGTCAACGGCTTGGGTGCCACCAAGTATGAAGAGCTCTACGGTCTGTGGGGCTACATCGCTCCGCTGCTGCGTGAAGCCGGGCTGCGCATCGTCGCCCCCGAGGTGGGCGAGCTGATCACCAGCCTCGATATGGGTGGAGTCTCGCTGACTCTCACCTGGCTGGACGACGAACTCGAAGAGCTGTGGACCGCGCCGTGCCGCAGTTCAGCCTTCACCCGCGGCTCCCTGGACGCCGGCGACGCCGCCGGCGTGGTGAGCGTGGATGACGAGGACGAAGCCGACTACGGCATCACCATCACTCCCGGTGACGCCGATTCGCAAGCCGTAGCTCAGGTGGTGCTGGCAGGGTTGGTCGCTGCGCAGTCAGCGATCCACGATGCCGAGGCCCATCTGGGCGAGCTCGACGCGGTTGCCGGCGACGGCGACCACGGCCGGGGAATGGTGCGTGGCTTGGACCATGCGGTGACCGCTGCCAACCAGGCCGTCGAGCAGAACGCCGGTGCGGCAGGACTGTTGGCCGCAGCCGGTGACGCCTGGGCCGAATATGCCGGTGGTACCTCCGGGGTGCTGTGGGGTGCGGGGTTGCGGGCCTTCGGTGCTGTCTTGGGCGATCAGGGCGATGTCAGCGACGAGCAGGTTGTGCGCGCCTGTCATGCCTGGCTCGACGCCCTCACCGAACTCGGCAAAGCCAGCGTGGGCGACAAGACCCTGCTGGACTCGGCTGTCTACTTCGTTGAGGCCCTGGAGAAAGACCTGAGCCTCGGCCTGGTGCCCGCCTGGCAGGCCGCCGCCGTCGTCGCCGAGGAGGCTGCGCAGCGGACGGCCGAACTGAGCCCCAAAGTGGGCCGGGCCCGGCCCTTGGCCGCACGCAGCATCGGCACCCCTGATCCAGGCGCAGTGTCCTTCGCGCTCTGCGTCCAGGCTGTCGGCGCGACCCTGGCCAACCAGTAGCAGCGGACGCTGCCAGAAACCCCAATGGCCGACGAAGCCGACCATGCATGAGCTCGAAGGAGGAGCAATGGGATTGCGGATAGCGATCGGTGCCGATAGCGCCGGTCTGCCTTACAAGGAGGCTCTGCGCACCCAACTGGAGAACGATCCGCGCGTCGATGAAGTCATCGACGTGGGCATCGACGGCGACGAGGACGTTGACTACCCCCATATCGGAGTAGCGGCAGCCCGCAAAGTCGCCGATGGGCAGGCTGACCGAGCTCTCCTGATCTGCGGAACCGGCATCGGGATGGCGATGGCCGCCTCCACCGTGAAGGGAATCCGGGCCTCGGTGGCGCACGACGCCTACTCCGTCGAACGGCTAGTCAAGTCCAACAACGCCCAGGTCTTGACCTTGGGGCAACGAGTGATCGGGCTGGAGTTGGCGCGCAATCTCGTCAACCACTGGATCGACCAGCACTTCGACGAAAGCAGTCCCTCAGCACCGAAAGTGGCGGCTTTGGAGCATTACCAGCTCGGCGAAGACGCCGATCAGACCGGAGAGTGACGTGAACCTGCAAGAAGCCCGCGCCAGCATCGTGACCGAGTTGGCAGCGGTCTGCCGCAGTATGGGAGCCGACCGGACGCTGGTTCTTGGGGGTGGCGGCAATGCCTCGGTGAAGACCGTGGTGACCGACATCACCGATGTCACGGTGCCGGTGCTCTTCGTGAAAGCCAGCGGCCATGATCTGGCTAGNNCCGCCGATGGTTTCGCGCCGCTGCGCCTGGACCGGGTGCGTCGGCTGCTGCCACCGGTGAGCGTGCCTGCAGATCAGCTTCGCAATGAGTTGCGGTGTGCCCTGATGGATGCCGACGCCACCGACCCGTCGGTGGAGACGCTGGTGCACGCTCTGCTGCCCGACGCGGTGGTGTTGCATTCCCACGCTGATGCGGTGTTGGCACTGTCCAATCGTGTCGATGGCGCCGCTGTGGTGCGGGAGTTGCTGGGCTCGCTGTGCGTCGTGGTCGATTACGCGATGCCCGGGCCGGAGCTGGTGACGGCGTGCGACAACGCTTGGCGAGCGCGGCGCGGCGACGAGACCGGACTCGTGGTGCTCGGCCATGGGCTGTTTACCGTGGGGGCGACTCCCGAACAGGCCTGGCAGCGTCATCAGCGGGTCTGCGCCGCGGCGGAGGCTGCTCGGCACTACCCAGCGCCCACCGCGGAGCCGCTGCCTGCTGGCGATGCGGCGGAGCTAGCGGCCTTCCGCAAGGCGCTATGTGACCAGGTTGGGCATGCCTTGGTGGTGCGTCGAAGCTCCGACGAACAAATTGCGGCCTTCGTCGCCGATCCGGCGATGTTGGCTGCCACCGCTGCCGGTCCGGTCACTCCCGATCACGTCACGTGGACCAAGCCGTTTGCGCTGATTGGCCGCGATCTGGCCGGCTACCGCGCCGCGTACGACGCCTACTTCGTCGCTCAGCAGACCCGCACCGGTGCTGCCGTGCCCAGGTTGGACGACACGCCTCGGGTGATTCTCGATCCGCAATGGGGCATGCTCACGGCCGGCCGAACAGCCCACGAGGCCGAAACCACGGCAGAGATCTACCGGCACACCATGAGCATCATGACCGAGAACGTCGCCCAGGGCGGATATCAACCGGCCGGATTGAATCACGTCTTCGACCTCGAATACTGGAGCTACCAGCAGCAGAAGCTGGCCCGCATCACACAGGATGCAGAGCTGGTCGGTCAAGTCGCGCTGGTGACCGGTGCCGCCTCGGGAATCGGTCGAGGGTGCACCAAAGCCCTCCTGGACGCCGGTGCCTGTGTGGTCGGTTGGGATC
>DMIX01000207.1 GCA_003451975.1 Propionibacteriaceae bacterium | reverse complement strand
GGCCAGTGCGATCGGGATTGCGCGACAACGCACCACGAGCTTGGCCGCAGTCATCGCGGTCTGAGCCGCAGTGGCCCAGCAGCTGGTTCGGAGCCGGCCCTAGCCAGCTTCGGCTTCGCGAGGAGCCTCCACCAACCGGGGTCGCGGAACCTGCACCTCAGGTTCGGTGAGCACCGGCGCAACCGGCTCGGTGCGGGACTGCGCACCGCGTTCGGCCGCAGCGGTCCGCAGCGCAACCGCCCGATGGAAGTCAGCCTGGGTCGGCATGCCGTAGGCCCGGGCTGTGGTGTCATGCATTTCGACCACGTAGCGGTGGATTCGCTCGGCGAACTGGTGCGCGATTTCGCCGGGGGCGGCGCGCAGTGGGCGTCCGAAAACGATGTGGACGTGGGGTCGACCCGGAACCGGCACGTTGGCTCCATAGGGCATTGCGGCATAGGCGCCGACCAGCGCGATCGGCAGTACCGGCACATTGCGCGAGATGCTCAAGGCCGCCGCTCCGGGAGTGAACCGAGCCATGGCACCGGTCCGTGACCGGGTGCCTTCGGGGAAGATGAGCAGCGGCACACCTTCGGTCAACAACTCACCGGCCAGGCTGCGTCGATGGCCGCGGCCTTGACGCTCCACGGGGAAGGAGTTGAAGAAGAGCGTTGTCGGAAGCGCTTTGTACCAGGATTGGAAGAAGTAGTCGGAGGCCGCACCGGCGGAGAGATTCTTCGACAACCGTCGAGGTAGCCCACCAAAGATCAGTGGGGCGTCCACGTGGCTGGAGTGGTTCGCCACGGCCACGAAGGGTGCCTTGACGGAATCAAGATTGCGCCGTCCGTGGATGTGGACGGTCAATGCCGACCACATGTACGGCTTCATAATCAGGTGCTGAGCAACGAGTCGAGCCGCGCCCGGTCCGGGCGAGGTGTACCTGTTGGTCTTGGGTTCGGACACCGGTCCCCTCCAATTAGCGAACCCAACGAGTGTCCCACTGATAGACGTTTCAGGCTAGGCGAGGGGAATCTCGTAGCGCGAAGTTCACACGCTGACGTCGCACAGCTGCCGCCGAATCACATCCCCACAAGGGCTCATGCTGTTCAGTCGCGACTCTGGGTCAGTGTGCTCGAAATCCAGCGAACGGTCGGCCGCGGCAGGATCCCCAGGCCCAATGCGGCCAGTTTCCACCGCAGCGTCGGCACCGAGAGCACCTTTCCGCCAGCAGTGTCGGCCAGTGCCTCTGTCGCGCAGGTGCGAGCATCGACCCAGATCCAATTCGGAATCGAGCTCGTCGTCACTCCGGCGCGCTCATGGAACTCGGTGCGGATCCATCCCGGGCACAGCGCGGTCACGGTGACCCCGGTGCCACGGAGTTCTCCGGCGAGTCCTTCGGAGAAGACCTTGACCCAGGCCTTCACTGCCGAGTAGCTGCCTTGGGTGATCCAGGCCGACAGCGAAGCAACGTTGAGAATCCGACCGTGCCCGCGGGGCACCATTGCGGCGGCCGCGGCGACGCTGAGTTCAGCCACGGCCACGATCATCACGTCGATGGCCCGCCGCGTCTCCCCGGCGGGCGCGTCCAACACGCGATTGCTCGGCCCGAAGCCGGCATTGTTCACCAACAACTCGACGCCGCGATCCGGATCCTGCAGTCGTTCGGCCACGGCGGCGCGATCGGCTGCCTCGGCGAGGTCGGCCACCATCACTTCGACGTCGATACCGTGAGCCTGGCGAAGCCGATCGGCGAGCTGGGTCAGTCTTTCGTGATCGCGCGCCACCAGAATCAGGTCGTCGCCGCGCATCGCACACGCCTCGGTGAAGGCGGTGCCCAAACCAGCACTGGCTCCCGTGATACATGTCGTCGACATGCCCGGCACGCTACCCGATGCCCGCATCACCGAGCTTCAGGCGGCCAGCAGTGGCGCTCGCCCGGCGAGGCGTCGCAGGTCGCGACTGCATCGATAGCGGACCGTTTCCGCGCTGACACCCAGAACGGCTCCAGCTCGGTCGCTACTCAGGCCCAGGATGTAGACCAGCCACAGGGTGCGCAGCGTTTCGTCATCGATGAGCCGCAACGCCATCGCCGCGCGCAGCGTCTCCTCGGCGGTCTGCTCGGCCGGAGCGACCGGCATCAGTACCGAAACGGGCGGGCACAGTTCGCGACGCAGCGTCCACAGCAGGTTGCTGACGATGGCCTGCGGTCGACGATGCAGCGGATACTCGGCGATGGCCACCCACAATGCCGAGACGGCCTCATCGAACCACTCCGGGCGTCCCCTGCTCAGCAGCACGAGCTTTCCCAGCAGGGCCTGCATTACCACCCGGCGGGCGAGCGATTCCCCTTCGAAGCCCAGCTTGAGCAAGGCGCCCAGTGTCGGGTCGGGGCTGCGGCGGATCAGCACCAGCAGATCCTGCAGCCTGGAAGCCTCGGCGAGCGCTGGCTGTCGACAAGCCCAAGCAGTCATGGTTGGGTCGTGTTGGCCGACCAACAACTCCCACTCAGTATTCAGTTCATGCAGCAGCGGATAGGTGGTCATGGCACTCAGCGTCGCCGCTCGATGTTGCCCGAAATGTTGACTGAAACCGTCGCTGTGTTGTCCACCGGTAGACACAAAACCGCTGGTCCGCTAACGATTCGGCTACAAAGGTGAGCCTTACCTCTGGTTACGCTTCCGTAGACGTAGACTTGAAACGTACACATCCGGTGTTTGGCGACCGCTAGCTGCCATCACGTTCGCCCAGAGGGCCACTCGGATCACCAGTGGCCCTCTGGTGCCAGTACATTCCGGGTTCGATTCACACACTCTCGTGCCACTGGCGCGTGCCCGCTTGGCCGATCCTCGTAGGCTTGACCTGTTCACAGGGAGAGGACCTCAATGCAGCCGGAGCCGACGACTCCCCACAAGCGGGGACTGATCGAGCGGGCGACACTCGTCACCTTGGTCGGGTTGTCGGTGCTTTCCGTGCTCGGGGTAGCGACGGTCAGCATTTATCTGAATCGGATCAGCGAAAGCACAGCAGGTCTCACCCGGGCCCGAATCATGCCAGGCTACGCCGGGCGCCCTGACGCTGTGGTCGGCACGAATGGCAATCCTGCAGTGAACTACCTGATCATGGTGTCCTCCGACAGCACTCTCGATGCTGTGGTGGTGGCGAATCTGTCTGCTTCCCGGCGCAATCTGACCCTGATCACGGTGCCGGCAGACCTGCTCAACAACGCAACGAACAATCAGACCTTGGCGACCACCTACGCCGTCGACCCGGCGATCACCTCCCGCACCATGGAGGGTCTGACCGACGCCCGCATGGACCACCAGATTCTGCTGGACTGGGATAGCTTCGGCGCCGTAATCGATGCCATGGGAGGCGTGAACCTCGGCGGCAACGAACTGACCGGCGCCGAGGCTGTTGCACTGGTAACCCAGGCACCGGACGCCCAGACCGCCGCCGACAACTGTGGCGCAGTGCTGAGAGCGGCATTGCTCGCTGCCGATGACTACTCCAATCTGATGAACCCGAGCAAGATGAACCAGATGATCTCCGCCCTCAGTGACGCCGTGACGCTGGACTCCACCTTGACCAATCAGGTCATTAAGAACACTGTGGTGGAAAGCAGCGTTCATCTTGCGGAGACGCAGTTGTGGCCGGTGAAGACCGATCCGGCCCCGACCGGGGTCGGGGCCACTCCTGATACCGCAGCGCTCAGCGCACTTCAATCGGCCCTGGATACTCCAAATCTGGCCGAGACTCAGCAGTACCAACAGGCGGCATACATTCCACGGGAGGCAAACCGGTGACGAAAGCGAAAAGGCTGGTCTCAGTCGGCAGGGTGGTCCGTTTTGTGCTCGCGCTCGGCATGATCGGCTACCTGACCTGGGATTGGTGGCAGCGCCGGAACCAACGCTCTGCGGATATCTGGTCCGCAGGAACTGATCCCATCGACTAGATCCACACGTTTCGGGGGGAACGATGGACGATCTTGGTCTGGACGTGTTCGACGAGGCTGGCCACGATCCGCGGCCGGATCCCGGCGAGCACACGAAGCAGCGAAGGTGGCTGCGGCGATCCTTGCTGGCGCTGACCGTCGTGATCGCCCTGGTGGTCGGCGTGGCCGGCTTCTACGTGGCGGTAGGGCTGTCGGCCCTACAAGGACTGAAACGCGAACCCGGCCTCCTGCCCACCGACAACCCCGAGCCCATCACCCAGACAATGGACGACGGACCGGTCGACATCGTGCTCATCGGTTCGGATTCGCGCGGTTCTGATCGCGGCCGCAGCGACACCCTGATGGTCGCCCATCTCAATACGGAACGAAACGCCCTGTATCTCATCTCGTTCCCGCGCGATCTCTACG
>DMIX01000123.1 GCA_003451975.1 Propionibacteriaceae bacterium | reverse complement strand
GTCGTGGAGCGGGCCCGCTCTCAGGCCGAGGAGATCCTGGCCGAGGTACACCGCAAGCGCGACGAACTGGCCGAGCGCAATGGGAACATCGAAATCGAAATCTTGCAGCGGATCGCCGAGCGAGTGGCCGATTTCGACGCCGAACTCGACGAGCGCCGTGCGGAGGTCGAGGCCGAGCATGCCCAGCAGCGTGAATTGCTGGCTGCGGAATTGGCTGCGATGCGTGCCCATGTCGCCGACGAGTTGGCGCATGATCGGCGAGCCCTCGACGACGAGATCGACAAGGCGCGCGCCGAATTGGGCGCCGATCGTATGACGCAGCAGGCGCAATTCGACGGCGAGCGCAGCGCCTTTGACGCCGAGCTCGCCGAGTTGCGGGCCCAGGCACAGGCCGGCGCCGACGTCCTGCTTGCAGAAGCTCAGACCCACCTCGATGAGAAAGCCGCGATGGCCGCCGAACTCGTCGAGCGCACCGAAGCAGAGATGGCGAAGCTTCGCGAGAGCGCCGAGGCCGAGGTGGCGGCGATCAAGAAGCAGCGCGCCGAAGAAGTCGAGAAGGAACTCGCGCAGCGACGAGCCGAAGCCGAGGTGGCCATCACCACCATGGAACACAAGCGCCGCGCCGACCTGGCTGCCGCCCAGGCCCGCGCCGATGAACTCGAAGCCAAGGCGCGAGCCACCGTCGAAGCCGCCGGGGTCGAGGCCACGAACATCCGGATGCAGGCCCAGGAATCCGCCGATCGTCTCCTCAGAGGCGCGCGTGCAGAGGTGACCGCCCAGGAGGAGCGGGCCCAGCGACGTCTGGAAGAGGCCGAAGCCGGCGCCCGGACGATTCGCGAGCGTGCCTTGGCTGATCTCGAAGACCTGCAGCATGAGGCCTATGACGCTGCCTTGGCCTCCCGCGAGGAAGCCGTTGCTGTACTGGCCCAGGCGCGCAAGGACGCGGATGCCGTCCGAGCCGAGGCACGAACCGCCTCGGAGCGTGCTCGAGCCGAGGTGGCCACTTTGGCCAAGCGCCGAGAAGAGATCACTGCTCAGATTCGACAACTCTCCGGTGCATTGAACACTATGGACCGAACACCGGCCGCCAACCGATCCTCACACGGAATGGACGAACACAGATGATTCAGATTCCTGGTTTCCGCACGGTGCTGCGAGGCTACGACCCC
Organism: Propionibacteriaceae bacterium; assembly: GCA_003451975.1. Lineage (GTDB taxonomy): Bacteria > Actinomycetota > Actinomycetes > Propionibacteriales > Propionibacteriaceae > Propionicimonas. The sequence goes on along the minus strand of DMIX01000123.1, from coordinate 2,942 downwards.
ACCGAGGTTGATCGTGCAATCGGCGATTTGTGCAAGGCGCGCGATCAAGCGCGTGCTGAGGCGGCCGACGCCGCACTGTCCCTGAACAAGGCCCAGGCGGCCATCGCTCAACTGGAGGAACAGCTCTCCGGCTATCGAGCGCGGTTGGCGAAGCTGGAGTCGGCCAAAGAAGAGACCCCTGCCTTCTCCGACATCGGCGCGCGGATCGGTCGCATGCTGGCGCTCGCTGAGGATGAGTCCAACGAGTTGCGTCAACGTGCCCAGGCCGAGGCCGACCGGGTGACCAACGAAGCGATTGCTGAGGCCGAACAGATGACCGGTAATGCGGATCGGCATTCCCGAGACGTCATCAGCAAGGCCGACACCGAGGCGGCCCGCATTCTGGAGGCCGCCAAGCGCCAGGCCGACGAGATCGTCGACTACGCCGACCGTGAAGCCGTCGCTCGCCGCGAAGAGGCCGAGGCCGTTTACGAGGCCCACCGGGCCCGTGCCGCCGCGGCCGCCGCTGAGTTCGAGCAGAATCTCGCCGAGCGCCGCGACAAGGCCAATGTGGAGTTCGAGACTCAGAGCGCCGGCCACGAGCAGGCGATCAGCAAGCTGCGCGAGCGTCACGACAACTTGGAACTGGAGGCCGAGCAGTTGCTCTCCGGCGCCAAGGAACAGGCCGAGCTGACCATGAAGGCGGCCCGCGAGGAGGCGATCCAGCATGTTGCATCGGCCCGGGCGACCGCAGTGAAGATCCGTCGCGAATCGGAGCGAGAGTTGGAGGCAGCGGTGGCCCGCCGGGATTCCATCAACGCCCGACTGGCCAACCTTCGTCAGATGCTGGCAACCCTGGACAACACCAACTCGACGCTGGCCGACCGGCTCGCTGAACTCAAGAACGGTGACGGCGAGGGCGAGGAAGTCAGCACCGACGCCACCGACGCCACCGACGCCACCGATACCGTCGTCGAGGCCGCTACCGAGGATCCTGAGGTGGTCAACGTCGAGCAGGCCGCCGAGGATGCGGAAGCCGCCGACGAGGAATCGGACCTGGAGCAGACCGAGATCATCGAGGTGGACCAGGCGTCGCGCAAGAAGGTGTCTTCGCGAGGGCATCAGTGAGGCATCGCTATCTGGGCAACTCGGGGCTCAAGGTCTCCGAGATTTGCTTCGGCAACTGGCTCACCCACGGTTCTCAGATCGAAAACGAGACCGCGATCAGTTGCGTCCGGACGGCGCTCGACGTCGGCATCAGCAGCTTCGATACCGCCGATGGCTACGCCAACACGGTCGCCGAGAAGGTGCTGGGCAAAGCGCTGAAAGGGCAACGGCGCGAGTCCTTGGAGATCTTCACCAAGGTGTACTGGCCCACTGGCCCCATGGGGCCCAACGACTGTGGCCTGTCGCGCAAGCACATCATGGAGTCGATCAACGGGTCCCTGAAACGGCTCAAGACCGACTATGTCGACCTGTACCAGGCTCACCGCTACGATCACGAAACACCCCTGGAAGAGACCATGCAGGCGTTCGCCGATGTGGTTCGCCAGGGCAAGGCGCTCTACATCGGTGTCTCGGAGTGGGACGCCGCGCAGATCCGCGAAGCTCACAAGCTGGCCTCCCAACTAGGTTTCCAGTTGGTGTCCAATCAGCCGCAGTATTCGATGCTGTGGCGCGTGATCGAGGAATGGGTGGTTCCCACCTCGGCAGAGCTGGGCGTGTCCCAGGTGTGCTGGTCACCCGTGGCTCAGGGGGTACTCACCGGCAAATACCTGCCCGGCCAGCCGCTGCCGGCCAACAGTCGTGCCACCGACTCCAAGGGTGGCGCCGCCATGATCAAGCGTCTGATGGACGACGAGGTGCTGACGGCGGTGCAGCGGCTTGTGCCGCTGGCCGAGGAACTCGACCTGACCATGGCTCAGCTCGCCGTGGCGTGGGTGTTGCAGAATCCCAACGTGGCTACCGCCATCATCGGTGCGTCCAAGCCCAAGCAGGTGGTGGAGAATGCCGCCGCCTCCGGAGTGCAACTCCCGGCCGACGTCATGCGCCGCATCGACGAGAGTCTCGGCGATGTTGTCGTCCGCAACCCCATGCTCACGGCGCAGCGCTCCCCGCAGCAACGCCCCTGCTGACCTGCGACCCTGCGCTCGAAAGCGGTCTTTGCGCCCGCAATTTCGAGCGCAAAGAACAGGAAACGAGCGCAGAGTACTCAGACGTCGCGGCGGTAACGCTGCACGAAGTTGCGCAGTACCAGGTGCTGCTGGCCGGTCACGCCGGAGTCGTGCGCCATCGCGACCAAGGTGTCGAGCTCCTCGGGTGCGAAATAGCCGGCGTGTTGGTAGATCCGCATGCGGGCGGCCAGATCGGCCACATCCAACTCAGGATGGAACTGGGTCACATAGACATTGCGTCCCACGCGATACATCTGCACCGGGCAGGCCAGGCCGACAGCGAGCATCGTCACGGTGGAGGGCAGCTGTGAGCAGGCTTCCTTGTGTCCGACGAAGGCTTCGAAATGCTGTTCTGCTCCGGCCAGGACCGGATCGGCCAATCCGTCGCGGGTGAGGGTGATTCGAGTGGCGCCGACCGGTTCGGCGAACTCGCGATTCACCGTCCCGCCAAGGTGGACGGTCAAAGCCCCGACCCCGTAACACAGCCCGAGGAAGGGGATGTCCTTGGTCACGATGCGCGTCAGTAGCGAGTCCAGATCGGCCTCCACGCGTTGCTGGAGTGGAGACTTCACCGTGTCAGAGACGTTGAACGAGCTGCCTCCCAGGATCACCCCGGAGTAGGCGGCCAGATCGATCGCGGGCAGTGGTGCCGCCTCGAGTCGCACGCGCTGCAACTCTTTGGCGACCAGACCGCTGTGGCGCAGGATCGAGGCGTATTCGGCATCTGCCGCCTCGTCGTGGTCGCGGGTCGCCAGCAGCAGGTACGGAAGCACCCCCAAAGACTAGCCC
>DMIX01000354.1 GCA_003451975.1 Propionibacteriaceae bacterium | reverse complement strand
CCTATGTGCAGCCGGTCCTGCTGGGCGGCGGCAAAGTCCTGCTGATGGGCAACCTGATCGCCTCCCAATTCGGCGACTCGCGTAACTGGCCCTTCGGTGCGGCGCTGTCGGTCATCAGCCTGCTGATGTTGGCGCTGGCATTGATCGGCATCCAGTTGTGGGCGCGTCGCAGCGGCACGAAAGTGAGCCTCTCGCTATGACCACCACCATCGACCCCGCCCGTCGCAGCCGTCGGGCGATGAATCCCAAGTCGTTCCCCGGTGTGGGCTTCATCGCCGTGTTCTCCCTGGTGTTCTTGTACCTGCCGATGGCGATCACCGTCATCTACGCCTTCAACGCCGGTGATCAGGCCCTGATCTGGGAGGGCTTCTCGCTGCAGTGGTTCGTCTACGTGATGACCAACCACGCCATCATCGATTCCGCCGTGGTCTCGCTGAAGCTGGCGACCGCCGCCACCGTGATTTCGGTGCTGATCGCGGTCGGCTTCGTGCTGTCGGTCGAGGAGTTGCGCCGCCGTGGCTCTGCGATTGCGACCGCGCTGCTCACCGCGCCGCTGCTGGTGCCTGAGGTCGTCATGGCGGTGGCCACCTTGGCGTTCATCCGGATCATCGGCTTGCAGCCCGGCTTCACTGCGCTGCTGCTGGCACACGCCACCTTCTGCATTCCCTTCGCCATGATGCCGATTCGCTCCCGGCTGCAGGGGCTGGGCACCGAAGTATTCGAAGCGGGCGCCGACCTGGGTGCCACCTCGCTGCCGATGCTCCGACGCATCACCTTGCCGCTGCTGGTTCCCGGGATTGTCTCCGGCGCGTTGCTCAGCTTCGTGATCTCGATGGACGACTACATCATTTCGGCCTTCCTGTCCTCCGCCGGTTCAACGCCGTTGCCGGTATACCTCTTCGGCCTGATCAGGCGGGGCGCCAACCCCGCGATCAACGTCGTGGCCCTGCTCCTGCTCGCCCTCGCTATCGCGGTGACCACCGTGACCTATCTCGCACCAACAAGAAAGAAGAGGACCCGATGATCCGAAAGCTACGAACAGTTGCTCTCGCCGGCGCGCTGGTGGGGGCCCTGGTCAGCCTCACCGCCTGCGGCGGCGGAGTCAGCGACACCGCACCCGAGGGTGGCGCCACACCGGCCGCCGACTTCACCCCCGCCACCAGTGGTGAGATGACGCTCTACACCTGGAGCGACTACTACCCTGAGGACCTGGCCAAGAAGTTCACCGAGGACACCGGCATCAAGCTGACGGTGGACTACTACGACTCCAACGAGACTCTGGAAGCCAAGCTGCGGGCGTCCAATGGCACTGGCTATGACGTCGTGGTGCCCAGCGACTACATGGTGCAGAGCCTGATCGCCGCCGGTCTGCTGAAGGAGATCGACGCCGCGTCCTTGCCGAACGGCAAGAACATCGAGGAATCGTTCCTCAACCCCTACTTCGACGAGGGCCGCAAGTACTCGGTGCCTTATCTGTACGGCACCACCGGCTACATGTACGACACCAGCAAGACCAGCAAGGAACTCACCAGTTGGGCCGACTACTTCAATGCTCCCGCGGAGCTGGGCAAGGTCGGCACGATGAGTGATCAGACTGAGGTCGTCGGTGCAGCGCTGCGCGCCGTGGGCGGTCAGACCTGCGACACCGATCCCACCAAGCTGCAGGCTGCTCAAGATCTGCTGAAGAAGTTCAAGCCGAACGTTTCCACCATCAACTCCGACGGCATCCTGGACCGCATGGTCGCTGGTGAAGAGTCGATCGCGATGATGTGGAACGGTGCCGCCATGCGGGCCCGTGAGAAGAAGTCCACCCTGAAGTACGTCTACCCGACCGAGGGCATGGCGCTGTGGCAGGACAACTTCGTCGTCCCGGTCGGGGCCAAGAATGTGCCCCAGGCGCTGACCTTCCTGAATTGGATGATGGACCCGGCCAACTCCGCAGCGGCGGCCAACTTCCAGCGCTACGGCTCCGGAATCACCGGAAGCAACGATCTGCTGGATGCCGACATGAAGGCATCTCCGGAAATCGTCATCCCCGACGGCTACACCGGTGCGCAGCCTGTTGAGCCCTGCACCAACGAGGAACTGACGAACTACACCCAAATCTGGGAATCGTTCAAGGGCTGAGGAAGGTAACCACTGATGAGCGCTGACCTTCTCTTCACAGGAGGACAGATCTGGCTCGGACCAGGTCGCCGGACCACCGCACTCGCGGTGACCGGCGACCAGGTCTCGGCCCTCGGCGATGAAGCCGTGGCGGCGGGTGCCGCCACGGTCATCGACCTGGACGGAGGACTATTGCTGCCGGGATTCTCCGACGGCCACGGTCACCCGCCGCAGGCCGGATTGGAGAAGATCGGTCCGCTGGTCTCCGACCTGGACTCGATCGAAGCCATCGTGGCCGAGGTTGCGCGCTTCGCAGCGGCGAATCCCGACCTGGAGTGGATCAAGGGCGGCAGCTACGATCCGTCCCTGGCTCCCGGTGGCACCTTTTTGGCTACCTGGCTCGACGAGGTTGTCTCTGACCGTCCGGTGCTGTTGAAGGCCCACGATTACCACACGGCCTGGTGTAACTCGAAGGCACTGGAGCTGGCGGGGATCACTGCCGAGACTCCGGATCCTGAGGACGGCGTGATCGACCGGCTTCCCGACGGCACCCCGGCAGGGACGCTGCGCGAGCCGAACGGCTACGGCCTGGTGGAGTCGCTATTCCCCAGTGCCACTCTGGCCCAGCAGACCGATGCGTTGCGCTTCGCCTGCCAGGCGCAGGCAGCCTGCGGTGTGACCTGGATGCAGGACGCCTGGGTCGTCGAGGATGGGGGACATCTGCCCTATCTGGAACTGCTCAAGGCCGGCGAGTTGAGCGTGCGCTCGAACCTGGCGTGGCTGGCGGAACCGGATCGCTGGCGCGACCAACTGGAGGTCTTCCAGAAGGTCCGTGCCGAGGTGGACGCCGCTGGGCAGCCGGAGCTGCTGAGCGCGTACTCCATCAAGTTCTTCGCTGATGGCGTGATCGAGTCGGCAACCGCCGACATGTTGGAGCCGTACGTCGACACCCATGACCACGGCACCGCGATCTGGGAGCCAGACGAGCTGGCGGCGGCCGTGGTTGCCCTTGATGCGCTCGGTTTTCAGACCCATATCCATGCCATCGGGGACGCTGCGGTACGCAACTCCCTGGATGCCATCGAACTGGCGGTCAAGACCAATCCCGAGTGGGATCGGCGTCCGGTGATCACACACGTTCAGTTGGCCGATCCGGTGGATCTGCCCCGCTTCGCTGAACTGGATGTCACCGCCGCGATGCAGACCTTCTGGGCACAGCAGGACGACTTGATGCTGCAGCTCACCGCGCCGCGTCTGGGCGAGGAACGCAGCAATCGGCAGTATCCGGTGCAGACGCTGACCAAACTCGGCGCGCGGGTATCGATCGCCAGTGACTGGCCGGTGTCAACCAACTACCCGATCGATGCGATCGCGGTGGCGGCGACTCGTCAAAACTCCGCCGGTCTGCCCAGCGAGGGTTGGATGCCCGACGAGCGACTGCCGTTGGAAGACGGCCTACTGGCGGCCACCGCCGGTGGTGCCTACCAGGGCTTCGCGGAGAACTGGCGGGGCAAGCTGGAGAC
>DMIX01000223.1 GCA_003451975.1 Propionibacteriaceae bacterium | reverse complement strand
AATTTCGTGGCTACTGTCTACTTCGACCACGACCGCTTTGTTCGGGGTGGCCTTGACATTCTGGATTTGCGGACCATCAACGAGGCTCAGATACGGAATCATGGAAAGCGGATTTCCGATCTAATGGCCGCAGGGAACTACGTCGACGACGAGAAGCTGAGAGCGGTGGTAGAAAGCCTACTGGCGCTTCGAGGTCAGATGCGAAGGTCCTCCGGTGCGAGCGCCCTTTTTGACTGGGTGTTTGACAACTACTGTTCACTCAACACACGTGTGCTGTTCAGAGGAAGACCCCTACAGAAGCTATCGTTGGGTGAGAAGGGGATGGTCTTGCTCAAACTCGTGCTCGCACAGGGAGATGAACCGCTCATTATCGACCAGCCCGAGGAAAATCTCGACAATCGCTACATTTACACAGAACTGGTCAATGCAATTCGCGAAGGCAAGAAACATCGCCAGATAATCATGGCCACGAACAATGGGAACCTCGTTGTGAATGCCGACGCTGAGCAGGTGATTGCCGCGGAATTCGAGAACAACATCATCAAGTATTCGAGCGGCTCGCTGGAGAATCCAGACATCAGGGAATTCATCATTCCAGTGTTGGAAGGTGGAGAAGAGGCATTCCGGCGCCGCGAAAGCAAGTATGGTCTTACCTTGTCGAAGCACGCAGCAAGCTCTTACTTGAGTGACTTGAAGCTGCGATGCTTCGACGTGTCTGTCTTCCCGATATACCCACGAAGCTAGAGCGTGACGGTCGCAGACTGAAAACGCGGGGATCGGTTTCTTGTGTCATTCTTGCGTTGACGACGCTGCGACGGAGGGAAGGCCACATGAACCCTCCTACGCGGCCAGCGTTCTTGAGGCAGAACACAGCGAGGTGCACTTCGAGACATCTGCCCTTGGCAGCCGAAGTCTATTTACGTATTACGTAAATAGTTCTATACTCTGGTTGTACCTCGCACATCCTGTTCCGCACGAAGAAACTGGCGCGCGTGTTCAACAGCGAGAAGTTGCTGGTGCAGGTGTATGGACCGGACAATGCCCGGCTGATTATGCGACGGATGAGTGTCTTGAATGCCGTGCCGACACTGGCGGAGGTTCCGAATACCCCGCCGGAGAGAAGGCATGAGTTGAAAGGCGATAGGGCGGGCCAGTTCGCGGTCGATGTGAAGCACCCCTACCGCATCGTCTTCGTTCCGGTCGGCGATCCCGTACCGAAGTTGGCGGACGGTGGCTACGACCTCGCAAGAATCACCGCAATCGAAATCCTCGAGGTGGAGGACTACCACTGATGGCAACGAACGAGAGATACGAATACGCACCTGACTACGCGGTGCACCCGGGAGAAATCCTTGGCGAGCGGCTGGCGGCCTATGGCATGTCGCAGACGGAACTGGCGCGCCGTATCGGCATGAGCACGAAGACGCTGAGTCAGATAGTCAACGGGAAGGCGCCGGTGACGCCGGAGACGGCCATACAACTTGAGCGCGTACTCGGCGTATCGGCGCGACTGTGGACGGGCCTCGACGCGAGCTACCGGTTACTGGAAGCGCGCACGGTCGCCGCTCAGCAGCTTGTGGCGCACGGTGAATGGGCGCGCGGTTTCCCCTACGCTGAGTTGGTGAGACGGGGTGTGGTTGAATCAACCCGGGACATATCGGAGCGGGCCAGCGAGCTTCTTGAGTTCTTTGGCGTTGGCAGTGTGGATGCCTGGCATGCAGAATACGGCAGTCTGCAGGTTGCCTTCCGGAGGTCTCCGGCGTTCAATCCGTCTCCCGAGGCGACCGCTTGCTGGCTGCGGCTTGCCGAACTGCAGGCGATGGACACTGAGTGCGCCCCGTTTGACGAGAGAGCATTCATGTCATGCTTGAGGGACGCCCGTAGCATTAGTCGTGGACTTCTTGCGAGTTGCGACGTTGCCCTTCGTGAACGGTGCGCGACGGCCGGCGTGGCGCTGGTCTTCGTCCCTGAACTGAGAGGCACGCATGTGAGCGGCGCTGCACGGTGGCTCAATCCGGCCAAGGCGATGATGGCGCTGAGTCTGAGGCACAAGACCGACGACCACTTCTGGTTCAGCCTCTTCCATGAGGCCGGCCATCTTCTGCGCGATAGCAAGAAGGCCGTTTACCTGGATAGCGGTGATGAAGGCTTCTCCTGTGTCGACGAGGAACAGGCGAACCGGTTTGCCTGCGATTTCTTGATTCCACCGGACGCATATCGCCGCTTTGTGGTGAGGCATTGCTTTTCAGAGCTGTCAGTGTGCCGATTCTCCGACGAGATTGGCGTCACAGCCGGTATCGTAGTAGGTCGGCTCCAGCACGATCGTCACCTGCCGTACAACTCGGCACTCAATCACCTGAAACGGACGGTTGAGTTCGCAGAGGCCTGATCGTGCCGTACTTGTGGCGTGGGAAATGTGGGGACACCATACTCATTTCCCCGCGCAGCTTTGAACCTCATTGAGCCTCGCCGCGGGCCTCGCGAGGGACGCGTACGTGGTGTGACGGTGCGGTTCGCGAAATGGGTGTGGTGCCCCCGTATTCTTGCCGAACGGGCCTCACCTCAGCTGCCCGCGCCGCAGGCCCGCGCCTGTGATGCGTCTCTCTTGGCCGATGGCAAGGTTCCGGCGGAGGTAGTCCTCTGTGCACTGGGCCTCAAGCGGAACCACGGTCTTCTTGCCGCCCAGCAAATACTCGAAGGACACTGCTTTGTCGGCGAGACCCAGCATTGCCAGCGCCTGGATGGCGAGAGCGTCGCCTGAGCAGAACTGCGCATCCCCGGCGACGCTGGCGAGGACGAGCGCAAGCCCTTCCGCCTCTCCCGCGTGGATACCACCCACGAAGGACCGGTCAAATACCGACAGGACCCGCGCGATGTCCTCAACCGTCCCAACGAGTTCCTCGACGGTTCCCGATTGGACTTGTGCCGGGAGATTGATGGGCACCTTCTTCTTTGGCTGACGCAGTGGGTGGTAGTACAGGGCCTCACCGCGCACCACGATGGATGGCACCCTCACGTGAAAGACGCGTACGAGCCAATCCCACACACCCAGCTCGTATGCGGCAATGACCACGTTCGCATCAAGCAGTACGCAGTTCGGCTGCGAGGTCCTGCCGCTCGTCAAGCCCGTACTCCTGAAGCGTATTGTTGAGGTCCGCTATGCTCACATTCAGCAGTTCGGCCAGCCGGGCGCGGGAGAGTGCCCCCTTCTGGTAAGCGGTATAGGCCAGACGGACATACCGCTCGGGAGGTTCAGCCGGTCGCGGCCACGTTGCGGGGCGGGAGGAGCGGTCGATGCGGCGGAACGCCTCGTTCTTCCTCAATCGCTCCGCAGCGTCAGGTGAGAGGATGCCGAGGTTCTGGAGTCGCCACAGCAGTGCATCGGTCGATACGTCGTACTCACGGGCGATCTCCACTATGTCCGCCTCATGCATGCTGCCTCCCTGCGTGCGGCGGGTCCATGTAGCGCGCAGGGATTCCGCGGGCAGGAGGAGCGCCGACGCAAACGCATTTGCGCACTGCTCCGTGCGGTCCTGAGTGGCGCTCGTGTCGGAGGACACTCCCTCCTTCGCGTCCGTCCACGTCAGTAGATGGAACAGCTCGTGGGCCAAGCTGAAGTTCTGTCGCCACGGTACCTCGTCGGAGTTCAGAAGGACTGCGGCGCCAAGAGTGCCGCGCGAACATGCAGCCGAACCATCGGCACCGAGTCGGCGGTGCCACACCTTTACGCTGTAGCGATCTTCCAGCACACCCTGGAGGGCATGCGCGGGACGGCTGCCGAGGTCGAGCTTCTCGCGTGTGTGGTCCGCGAGGGTCGCGGCATCTTCATATCTCAGGTATTCGACGTTGCCATGCAATGAAGGCAGGTCGAGTTCACCGCACATTCCACAGAGCCGCTCCAATAGTGCGTATCTTTCGCACGCCTGGAGGAATTCGGCTTCGAGGACCGCTCGTTTCTCCCCCGGTTCCTCGCGCCACGCCACTGCCTGGCGTGCGGCCGGTTCCTCGACGCGCAGAAGGTCTCCGATGTCTACGCGCAACACCCTGGCGATGTTGACCAGTTCCCACGCCTTGACCTCGCGCTCCCCTTTCTCGATCTGCGACACAACCTGCGGAGCGGGAAGTCGTGCTTCCTCGGAAAGCTGCTGTTGCGTGAGTCCCACAGCGGCACGGGCTGAGCGGATGCGGTTTCCCAGACGCGTTCGGAGGTCGTCCATGTGCTACCTCCTCATGATTTCCTTGACATCTTCATCCTCAGTATAGAGGAGAATGCACTGACAATTCAATGGTTCCTTGAGAAGAATACCCCGGAGACTTGTGGAATGCGGAGATTCCACACTCTTCGCGGCTCGGACGTGCTGATGGTACCGGTCCCCCGCGGATGGTGTCGCGTCACTCCAGCGCGTTGTCGAGGAAGTTGACGACCGTCTCTTCCCACAGAGCGGGCGCTACTGACAATCCCTTGATATGGCCGGCACCCGGTACGTCCCAGATAGTCACGTTTCCCGACGACGAGCGCTGGATGTGGGCTGCCGCGTGGCCTTCATCAGGCACGTCGCCGGCGGTGATGAGAAGCACGGGCCTCGGCGAGGCATCGGCCGCTGCGTTCGCCAGTGAGATAGGTGAAGAAGCTGCGGTCAACTGGTCGGCCAACCAGTACTGGATGCGCTCGAACACGAGTTGCACGTGACCGCGCCACCCGTAGACGTCCGCCAACCAGGCTTTGTCCCCAGCGGTTCGAGCCGTGGCGCCCTCGGCGACCACTGCAGCGATACGCGTGTCGCGTGCCGCTGCGCCGACCGCCTCCTCACCGCCCATCGACACACCGAGTACCGCGATACGTCCGAAATCGACGTCCGGCTGGTCTACCAGAAACGACACGGCGGCATCGATGTCGACATCGCCGTACCAGCCGAACTCCATCCCGCGGCCATCGCTTAGCCCATGCCCGCGCGCATCGGTGATCAGGACGCCGTAGCCGTGATACGCCAGCGCCGCCGCCTGCGCGAACACGTCAGAACTGGTCGAGCCCGCGCCGTGGCGCAGCACCACCGCTGCGCCGTTCGAGGACGGCACGTACCAGGCTCCCAACTGGACTCCGTCGCCAGCGACGTACTGCACCTCGCGGGCCGTGAGGCCGAAGGCCTCAGGTTTCGCATCGCCGGAGGGGATGTGGGGAGGGTTCGTCGCCAGGACCGCCGGAGTCAGGGTCCAGACCGCGACAGCCGCCACCACGGCCACCGACAGCCTGGCGACAAGTCGCCGGCCGCGAGCTGGTCCGGGGACGAGTCGCGGAATGCCGGTCAGCAGCAACACAACTCCGGCTGCCAGCAGAAGCAGCCCGGCTACCACGCGCCAGCCCATTCCGGCCCAGGCAATGTGGCCGGGGCCGAAGACGATGCCGGCTGTCAGGCCGACGATGCCGCATGGTATGGCGGCGCATGCGCCTGGTCGCCCCGTGCGTGTCAGGAGCCAGAAAGCCGCGACGCAGACCGCGACCACAATGAGTACGATAACGGGTCGCCGCTCTACGATTGCCGCGGCCGCAACGAGCGACGACAGCGAGACAGCCCAGACGAGCATCGCCACCCGTGTCATCCGGGTGGCCGGTGGGAGTGCATCCGACCGGGTCGACGCGGTCGCCTTCGCCCGTCGCCCGGGCCGTGTGTTCGTGGTTCGTCTGGTACGCGCCATACCGGAGTGCTCCTTGCGTTCGTTCGGGTCTCGCGACTGGTCTCCTGCCGCCGGCGCGCGCCCGCCGGCTTGACGACCGGGAGAGCCGCTGGAAATGCACGATTGTTAGCGGGCACCCAGTGTAGCACGGCGGCCATTCCTGCGTTTGCATTCCGTAGGCGGACGTGGAGTATCATGATGGTGCAGGAGGTGCGGGATGAAACAGCACAGAGCAGTTCGAATCCTTCAAGTGGGCGTCGTCCTCTCACTTCTTGTGCTCTCCGTCTTGCCATCCGCGGTACTGGCGGCTGAGAGGTCTGTCCGGGCATTCCCGAACGAGGTTGTAGAGGGTGGCAAGGTCGATGTCCGGGGGGACGGCTACGCCAAAGACTACCCGGACGTCGCACTCAGAGCCGGATTCCCCTTCGTGACGGTGTACTTGGCCCTCGAAGAGGCCGAGGTGGGCGAGCGGATAGGCGTCGACGTGAAGACGTATGCCGTGGCCGACCCCTCCAGCAAGGTGGACGAGTTCGGCAAGTTCTCGGCCGGCTTCCTGGTTCCCGGCGAGCTGGTTGACGGTGCGTACGTCGGGGATGTGGAAGAGGGCACGTACTTCGTCTACGTGACCTACTGGAATGACGATGTGATTGTTGCCGCGACCGTGCTCGAGGTCGTGAAAGTGGTGGACCGGTTCCCCTTCTGGCCCGGCCACGCTTCACCGTGGTACTG
>DMIX01000185.1 GCA_003451975.1 Propionibacteriaceae bacterium | reverse complement strand
GACCGCATGGTCAAGGACGCCGAGGCTCACGCCGAGGACGACCGCAAGCGTCGCGAGACCGTCGAGATGCGCAATGAGGCCGACGGTTTGGCCTTCCGCACCGAGAAGCTGCTGGCCGACAATGCCGAGACCCTCACCGAGGACGTCAAAGCCCCCGTCGAGGAAGCACTGACCACGCTGAAGGAAGCCCTGGCCGGCGACGACAACGACGCGGTCAAGGCAGCGATGGACGACCTGAACACCAAGGCCGCCACCATGGGGCAAGCCGTCTACGCAGCCGCCCAAGCTCAGCAAGAGGCCGAAGCCTCGGCCACCGGCGAAGCCACCGGTGACGCGGGCAGTGACGACGACGTGGTGGACGCCGAGATTGTGGATGAGGACGGCAAGCAGCAGTGAGTGAGTTCGACGAAGCATCGGTTCCTGACGAAGGACCGGTTGACGATCAAGGCAAGGACGCCGGCACCCAGCCGGCGTCCGAGCCTGAACCGATCCCTGAGCCTGTCGAAGGGCCGGATGAGATGGACGAGGCCTTGGCCGAGTTGCTCGACCAGGCCGAGTCCGAGGCGGATGCCGATCCGAATGAGGCCAAGAGCGAGCTGGAGAAGTTGCAGGATCTGGTGACCGAGCGCACCGGCGACCTGCAGCGGCTGCACGCCGAGTACGCCAACTACAAGAAGCGGGTGGACCGCGATCGGGCGCTGTCCCGGGCTGCCGGAATAGAAGCTGTCGTGCTGGACTTGCTTCCGGTGTTGGACAGCATTGAAGCCGCTCGCGAGCACTCGGAGCTGGTTGGCGGGTTCAAACTGGTCGCCGAGGAACTGGAGAAGGTGTCGGCCAAGTACGGGCTGGCTGTCTTTGGGGAGGTCGGTGATCCGTTCGACCCGCAGATCCACGAGGCGTTGATGCAGATGCCGATGGCCGGCGAACTCGACGGACCCACGGTGTCGGCGGTGATGCAGCGCGGTGTGAAGCTGAATGATCGTGTGATTCGTCCCGCCCGAGTCGGGGTTGCCGAACCAGACGAATCCTGAGTACCGAAGGGAGGCGCGATGAGTACCAAGGATTGGCTCGAAAAGGACTACTACAAGGTGCTGGGCGTCTCCGCTGACGCCAAGCCCGAAGAGATCAAGAAGGCCTTCCGCAAGCTGGCCCGCCAGTACCACCCTGATCAGAACAAGCACAACCCAGAGGCTGAGGAGAAGTTCAAAGAGATCTCCGAGGCGAACTCAGTGCTGTCCGATGCCGAGAAACGCAAAGAATACGACGAGGCGCGACGGCTGTTCGGCGGTGGCGGCTTCCGCTTCCCGCGGGGCGGTCAGGGCGGGGTGAACCCCGAAGACCTGTTCGTCAACGTCAATTCTTCGGGTGACTCCGGTTTGGGCGATCTGTTCGGCAACCTGTTCGGGGGTGGCGGTGCGCAGCGTCGCTCCGGACGTGGGCCTCGGCGTGGGGCCGATATCGAAGGCGAAGTGACCATCGATTTTGCCGACGCACTGGCCGGCGCCATGGTGTCGATGCAGACCACCTCCGAAGTGGCCTGTGACACCTGCCACGGCACGGGTGCCCGTCCGGGGACCCAGCCGACGGTCTGTCGGGCCTGCCAGGGCTCGGGAATGCAGACCTCCAACTCCGGAGGCATGTTCCAGATTTCCGAGCCGTGTCGGGAGTGTCGGGGGCGCGGCATGATCGTCACCGATCCGTGTCCCACCTGTGCCGGTTCGGGACGCGGTAAGTCCCGGCGCACCATGCAGGTTCGTATCCCGGCCGGCGTCACCGACGGCCAGCGCATCCGCATCAAGGGTAAAGGCGGTGCCGGAGAGAACAGCGGTGCGGCCGGCGACCTCTACGTGATGGTGCACGTGCGGCCCCACTCCGTCTTCGGGCGTAAGGGTGACCATCTGACCGTCACCGTCCCGGTGACCTTCGTCGAAGCAGCTCTCGGTGCAGACATCTCGGTGCCGACCTTGGACGACGGTCCGGTGCGGCTGCGGATCCCGGCTGGCACCCCGAATGGGCGCACCTTCCGCGTGAAGGGTCGTGGCGTCAAGACACGCACCGGC
The DNA here is from genome assembly GCA_003451975.1 of Propionibacteriaceae bacterium. GTDB lineage: Bacteria > Actinomycetota > Actinomycetes > Propionibacteriales > Propionibacteriaceae > Propionicimonas. The sequence continues at coordinate 3,361 of DMIX01000185.1, read as the reverse complement.
AGTGGGGATTTGCTGGCTTCCGTCGAGGCGCAGGTTCCGACACATCTAAGTGAAGAAGCCCGAGCAGCATTGCAGGCCTACGCCGCGAGGGTGGCCGGGCCTGACCCGCGTGCTGCGATGTTGGGAGGCTCGTGATGAGTGAACGCCTACCGGAGCGGTTCGACGCCGATGCACCGATCTTCGTGATCTCGGTGGCTGCTCAACTGGCCGATATGCACCCCCAAACCTTGCGCGGCTATGACCGCCTTGGCCTGGTGGTGCCCGGACGGGCCCGGGGTCGGGGGCGACGCTATTCGCTGCGTGATATCGCCAGGCTGCGCCACATTCAGCATCTGTCGCAGAACGAGGGCATCAATCTGGAAGGTATCCGTCGGATTCTGGAGTTGGAGTCCGAGCTGGAGAGCCTGCACGAACAACTCGCCCGCGTGACCGAGATCGTTGGACGGCTGCAAGTCACCGAAGAGGGCAAGCGCGTCTTCACCGCCGCCCAGTCCGGACAGGTGCACCTGGGTGTGCGCCGACGCGAAGTCCGAGCTATCACCGTGCGCTGAGCCAGCCCTTTTTCCGGCTGGTTGAGGAGGACGCACGGCGTCTGCCTCGAAGCCTCGCGCCCCTTTCCTTCGGTTGGTTGAGGAGGACGCGTAGCGTCCGTCTCGAAACCTCGCAAGCTGGTTTGTGGACTGGTGCGGAGTGGTTTCGAGACGCTCTCTTTGTTCGCTCCTCAACCAGCCGGTGTGGGGGCTTGTTCGCTCCTCAACCAGGCGGAGCCGGGGGATGTGTGGTCGCTCCTCAACCACCCGGAGCGGGGAATGTGGTCGGTCCTCAAACAGCCGAGGTGGGAGGTTGTTTGACCCTCATCCCACCGAGGCTGGGACGGGCGCGAGCGCCATCGGTCAGGGCCTGGTGCGACTAGATGGGAATAAGGCTGCTGCGGGCCCCGGAGATGATGGCGTCCTCGATGGTCTCCAGCAGCGAAGAGCGAAGCTTCCATCGCTGCCAGTACAGCGGGGTGTCCACCGGTGGGCCGGGTAGACGCCTCAGTGACCCCGAGGCGATGGCGTCGGCGGATTGATAATCCGGCACCAGGCCCCACCCGAAGCCGAGTTCGATGGCCCGGGCGTAGTCGCTGGAAGCTGGAATTCGGTTGCGCGGCGGTCGCGCGGGATCGATTCCTATGCGCTGCAAATAGCGGGTCTGTAGATCGTCGCGTCGATCGAAATCCACCGCGGGTGCATCGGCGAAACCGGCGAACCCGGTGTGGAGTTCGAATCGGTACACCAGGCTGGGATGCGCGACCGGTAGGTAGCGCATCGCGCCCAGCGGACGCACCGAACAGCCAGCGACCGGGGTGGATTGCGAGGTGACCGCGGCCGAGACGGTGCCGGACTCCAGTAGACCCGCGGTGTAGTCCTGGTCGTCGCGATGGAGTTCGAAGCTCAATCCCTGCTCCACCAGGGGTGCCAATGCGGGCAGGAACCAGGTGGCCAGGCTGTCGGCGTTGACCGCCAGGGGCACCTCGGTGCGTCCGGGTTCACCGACGCCCAGCTCGGTCAGGGTGTCGTGTTCGAGGGCATCGAGTTGGCGGGCCAGCCGCACCAGTGCTTCCCCGGCCGGGGTTGGGCGCGCCGGCTTGGAGCGCACGAGGAGCACTCTGCCCAGCCGGGACTCCAAAGCCTTCAGTCGCTGCGAGACCGCCGAAGGAGTGATGTGCAACTTCGTCGCCGCGGCATCCAGTGAGCCGGTCGAGACGACGGCGGCCAGCGTTCGGACCAAATCGAGGGGCAACTCCACATAAGCCATGCTAATGCAACTAAAGAAAGCTGAACTGTACTTATGTGATGCCGTTGGCTAGCGTCGAAGTGTGCCCGCACTACTCGCCGGACTCGGTCTCGGCTACTCCTTGATCATCGCCATCGGTGCCCAGAACGCCTACGTGCTCCGCCAAGGGATGACGGGCAAACACCTCGGACTGATGGTGGCGATCTGCAGCCTTTCCGATGCGGTGCTGATCGTGGCCGGGATTCTCGGCGTCGGCGCGGCCACCCAGCTGTGGCCCTGGCTGGTGCCCGTGGTTCGCTGGCTGGGTGCGACCTTCCTGATCGGCTATGCGGTGATCGCTGCTCGACGGGCGTTGCGTCCCCAAGCTGGGGGTCTGCAGCCCGGTGCAGAACCCGCATCGGGGGCTGCGGCCGGCGCAGTATCGGTGGCACTCACCACGATGGCCCTCACCTGGCTCAACCCGCACGTCTACCTGGACACTGTCTTTCTGCTGGGTTCGGTGGGCGCCAGCCAAGGCGCTGGGCGCTGGCTCTTCGCCCTGGGTGCTTTCCTGGCCAGCGTCAGCTGGTTCGTCGGGCTGGCCTACGGGGCGCGCTATCTGGGTCGGTGGCTCGCCGGACCGCGTGCGTGGCGCTATGTGGACGGTGCCATCGCCGTCGCGATGCTGATTCTGGGAGTGTCTCTGGTGCTGCACTGAGCGGTGCCCGTTGCCGTGAGAAAGGACGGCCCGGTGTGGGAGCCGGGTCGCCCTTTTCTCCGATCAGGGCCGCCAGAATGGCATTCTCGAAAGGCTGATCCCACAGTAGGTGCCAGCACTGCCCAGCGGGAGTGGGACGAGCGGTTTTCCCTAGAGACGCTAGCCTGACCGCAGGGCGAAAGGGAGGTGTCAGTGGGCCACGAGCCATCCCTGGTCGAACAGCCAGGGCAGCCGTCACCGATCGGCCCGCACTCAGCGCTGCTGCAACGTCACCGGTGGCGTCGATTCCACCATGCCGTGGTGCTGCAAGGCACCCATGCGGTGCACTACCGACGCTCGCTGGCGCGCCCCGATGAGCCCTGGCGGCGGGTGGGGACAGTCAGCGACGATGCCCGAGCGCCAGTCGACCTGGCCATGCTTTCGGGAAGACTCACGGCGCGAGTTCCTGAGAGCATCGGTGCGGCGGTCTATCAGCTTCGAGGCGCGGTATGGCGCCGTGTCGATGAGGCGATATGGCACCCTCGCGGCGATTCGATCGAGGTGCGCTCCCGACCCGAGCTGATGACCGCGTTGGCTTCCCCCTTCGTGATTGCACCGCTGTCGCCCAGCACTGCCCTAGTGGCCGAGGGCGAGTCCGTCTTCAGCTACCACCGGCGTCGCGACGGGGAGTGGGTGCGATCAGCGTGCCTGCAGGTGGTCGATTCCGACGTGACGCCTGCGGCGCATTCTTCGACCAAAGTGGCCCAGGTCACCGGGGAGTTGGATGCTACGGCCGGCGCAACCGGGGTGCGGCGGGCGACGTTGAGCCGATCCGTGAGCTCGGCCGGTATTCGAGGCACTGATCTGGGCGTGTGTGTTGAACACGATGGACGCCGATTCTTGCTG
>DMIX01000239.1 GCA_003451975.1 Propionibacteriaceae bacterium | reverse complement strand
GAGGACGCGTAGCGTCCGTCTCGATACTTGGTGCTTCTTCACTTCGGCTGGTTGAGGAGGACGCGCTGCGTCCGTCTCGAAACCTCGCAAGCTGGTTTGTGGAGTTGCCTCGGGGGTTTCGAGACGCTCTCTTCGTTCGCTCCTCAACCAGCCGGAGTGGGGGTGGTTGCGCTTTGGTCGGAAGGTTTCGCTTTTCGGTTGGTTGAGGAGGACGCGTAGCGTCCGTCTCGAAACCTGGCACGGTGGTCTATGGCACTCTCGTCGAGGACGCCTGTGGCGATCAGCGCTGGTTGGCCCGGTACACCTTGTGGTTGGCCGCCTGGGCGGTCGGACGGATCACCATTCGGTCGATGTTCACATGTTCAGGACGGGTCGCCATCCAGGTGATGGCTTCGGCGATGTCCTCGGCGAGTAGCGGGTTCGCCACACCCGCGTAGACGGCGTCGGCCTTCGACTTGTCGCCGGCGAAACGCACCAGGCTGAACTCGTCGGTGTGCACCATGCCGGGGCTGATCTCGGTGACCCGCACCGGCTGGTCGTAGAACTCCAGTCGCAGTGCTCCGGCCAGCATTCGCTCGGCGGCCTTCACGCCGCAGTAGCCGCCGCCCCCTTCGTAGGCCGCCTCAGCTGCGGTCGAGGTGACGAACACCACCGCGCCGTGTGCAGCCGCCAAGGCCGGCAGTAGGGCACGGGTGACTCGCTCGGTGCCGGAGACGTTGAGGGCATACATGCGATCCCAATCCTCGGGGTCGGCCTCGGCCACCGGGTCTGCGCCGAAAGCGCCACCGGCGTTGTTCACCAGCACCGCCAGTTCGTCGCCCACCGCCGCGGCCAGGGCATCGACGTCGGCCTGGACGGTGATATCGCAGGCCACGGCACGTCCGCCGATCTCGTCGGCCAATGCCTGCACTCGCTCGAAGCGTCGAGCCGCGCAGATCACCTCGAACCCGGCCTCAGCCAGGGACCGGGCCGTGGCGGCTCCGATCCCACTACTCGCTCCGGTCACTACTGCTACCGCACGTTCGCTCACACTGAGCATTCTCTCAGTGGCTTGGATTCGGTGATCGCCGGTTTCGAATCTGGCTAGGCTCAAGTCATGACTTCAACGCTGATTCTGCTTCGACATGGCGAGAGCGAGTGGAATGCTCTCAACCAGTTCACCGGCTGGGTGGATGTCGACATCAATGAGAAGGGCATCGGCGAGGCCAAGCGTGGCGCCGAGCTGCTGGCCTCCGAAGGGCTGCTGCCCGATGTGGTGCACACCTCGGTGCTGCGACGCGCCGTCCATACCGCCTACTTGGCGCTGGACGGCTGCGATCGGCACTGGATCCCGGTGAAGCGCTCCTGGCGGCTCAACGAGCGTCACTATGGCGCCCTCCAGGGCAAGAACAAGGCCCAAACCTTGGAAGCCTTCGGCGAGGAGCAGTTCATGCTGTGGCGTCGTTCCTACGACACCCCGCCGCCTGAGATCGACCCTCATGACGAATACAGCCAGTTCAACGACGCTCGCTACGCCGATCTGCCCACGGAGGTGCGGCCGTTGACCGAATGCCTGGCCGACGTGGTCGACCGCATGCTGCCCTACTGGTACGACCAGATCGTGCCGGACCTGCGCCTGGGTAAGGTCACCTTGGTGGTTGCCCACGGCAACTCGCTGCGCGCTCTGGTCAAGCATCTGGACGGCATCAGCGACGCCGACATCGCCGCCCTCAACATCCCGACCGGCATCCCGCTGCTCTACACCCTCGACGAAGACCTGCGTCCCACCGTCCCCGGTGGCCGCTACCTCGATCCCGACGCTGCCAAGGCGGCCATCGAGGCAGTCAAGAACCAGGGCAAGAAGTAGCCGAAAACCACCGAGCGCTCCCGTTTCGGTCGTTGGCCCCACCTCAGGGTGGAGCGGATGACCGATCGGGAGCGCTCGGCGTGTTCGCTCAGGCGGACGGCCAGTTCTCACCCTCGGGGAGAAGGCCGGTGATCACGTAGATGACGCGGGCGGCCATGATGACGGCGTGATCGGCGATGCGCTCGTAGTAGCGGCCCAGCAGCGCCACGTCCACGGCAGCCTCCACCGAGTGGCTCCAACTGTCGCCCAGAATCACGCGGAACTGGCTGCGGCGCAGTTCGTCCATTTCCTCATCGCTATCGGCGAGCTTGCCCGCATCGTGGGCATTGCGCTCATTCAGCGAGCGGCCGGCGGTGACCACCATCTCCTCGGCCACCCGGGCCATCAACGTGAAGTTGGCCACCAGTGGTTCGGGAACCGCATGCTCGGGGTAACGCAGCCGGGCGATCTTGGCGACGTGGGCGGCGAGGTCGCCCATGCGGGCCAGGTCGGCGATCATACGCAGTGCGGCGACCACCGTGCGCAGTTCACCGGCGACCGGCGCTTGGCGGGCCAGCAGCGAGAAACACTGGGCTTCGAGGGCGTCGTGGCGAGCATCGATCTCGGAATCGGCCGAAATCACCTTCTCCGCAGTCGCCAGGTCGGCATCCAGCAGAGCTTTGGTGGCATCGCGAACCGCCACCTGCACCAGGTCAGTCAGTTCCACCAGTTCGGTGACCACGTTCTCCNNGGTCGGACGGGCGGCGTAATTGTTACGCGTTTCAGGCTAGGTAGCCAGTGCGCGGGGTAATCGGCACTCAGCCGAACGGAAGGTGAACAGTCGGTGAAAGTTCAGCCAAGGCCTTTGGGAAAGCTGAATTCTTGGAGAATTAGGGCGCTGGGCACCCATAGACTCCAACCATGACGCCCTATGCACCGGCCCTGCTTGGGTTTGTGCTCGGCGCAGGCCTGGGGACCTTGACTGTTTGGCTCATGGTTCGACGGGCCGCGCAGAAAGCCCGTGGCCAGATCGTGAATCGACACCATCTTGGCGAGATTCTGCAACCCATGCGCGCGGCCGTCATTGTGGTCACCGAGGCCGACTATGTGTTGGCCGCCTCCGATTTCGCGAAGAACCTCGGCATGGCGCGCGGGTCCTCGCTGGGTCCGCAGGCCGTGGTCGACCTGCTCACCGATGCCCGCCGCCAGGAGCGAGCACTCGAAAGTGAGATGCGGGTGAACGGGCCCCGCGGCGAACCGATCCACCTCGCCGTCAGAGCGGTCCCGCTGAGCAATGGTGCTGCGGTGATTATTGGGGAGGATCGCTCCGAAGATCTGCGCTTCAGCGAAACCCGCCGCGACTTCGTGGCCAACATCAGTCATGAGCTCAAGACGCCGATCGGGGCCATCGGTTTGCTGGCCGAGGCCGCCGACAGTGCTGCTGACGATCCGGAAGCCGTCCACATGTTCTTGGCCAAGCTGGCCAAGGAGATCGGACGCCTCAACGAGCTGGTGTCCCAAATCATCGCGTTGTCACGGCTGCAATCTGACGACCCCATGTTGAGCGCCACTGAAGTGGTGATCAGCCAGGTTCTGGAATCAGCGGTGGCACGCTGTCGGCAGTTGGCCGAGGCTGGCCGGATCAGTGTGTCAGTGCAGGCCGAGTACGGCCTCATGGTGGTCGGCGATGCCGAGGAGTTGGAGACTGCGGTCACCAATCTGGTTCAGAACGCCATCGCCTACTCCGAGCCGGGTGCCCGGGTGGCCGTCACCAGTACCGCCGATGCCGACGCGATGGTGGCGATCCGGGTCTCAGACAACGGAATCGGCATCAGCGAAGAAGACCAGAAGCGCATCTTCGAGCGCTTCTTCCGAGTGAACGCCGATCGAAGCCGGGCCAGTGGCGGAACCGGGCTGGGGCTATCGATCGTGAAGCACGTCGCAGTGGCTCATGGCGGCGAAGTGACCGTGTGGAGCCGGGCCGGACAGGGATCGACATTCACCCTCCGGCTGCCCATCAGGAAGGACGACGATCAGAAATGACCAAGGTACTCATCATTGAGGACGAGGAAAGCTACCGCGAGACGCTGGCCTTCTTGCTCCAGAAGGAAGGCTTCGAGGTGGCAGCCGCCGGTGACGGTGCCAGCGGTCTGGCGGCCTACGACCGAGGTGGCGCCGACATTGTGCTGCTGGACCTGATGATGCCGGGACTGTCCGGCACCGAGGTGTGCCGCCAGCTCAGGACTCGGGGCAGTGTCCCGATCATCATGGTGACGGCGCGCGACTCCGAGATCGACAAGGTGGTCGGCCTGGAGTTGGGCGCCGATGACTATGTGACCAAGCCTTTCAGCCATCGGGAACTGGTGGCGCGGATCCGCGCGGTGCTGCGTCGCGGGCAGGAGGTCGAGTTGATCTCCGACGTGATCGAGGCCAGTGGTGTTCGCATGGATGTCGAACGGCACGAACTCACCGTCCGCGGTGAACCGGTGCAGTTGGCATTGAAGGAGTTCGAACTGCTGGAACTGCTGTTGCGGAATTCGGGGCGGGTGCTGACCCGCGGTCAACTGATCGACCGGGTGTGGGGCCCCGACTATGTCGGTGACACCAAGACTCTCGATGTGCATGTGAAGCGGTTGCGGGCCAAGCTCGAAGTCGATCCAGCCAATCCCGATCTGCTGGTGACGGTGCGCGGACTGGGCTACAAATTCAACGCCTGAGCACCGTGTGCGGCGTCTCGCCGAATGCCGCGGCTGTGATTGGGCCGCTGTAGCGAGCTAGGGTTACCCGCCGTGACGGACATCACTGTGTTCTCCGGCCATGCACACACCGCTTTCGCCGAGGAGATGTGCACTCTCCTCGGTGTGGAGTTGTCGCCGTCGAGACTTTCACGGTTCTCCAACGACTGTCTCCAGGTGCAGTTGCGCGCCAACTGTCGGCAACGCGATGTCTACATCGTGCAGCCCCTGGTGCCACCGACGCAGGAGAATCTGATGGAGCTGCTGATGATGGTTGACGCGGCTCGCGGCGCCTCGGCAGCCCACGTCACCGTCGTCATGCCGCACTACGCCTACGCCCGCTCCGACAAGAAGGACGCGCCGCGCATCAGTATCGGTGGCCGCCTGGTCGCCGACCTGATCAACACCGCTGGTGCTCACCGAGTGCTCACGATGGCACTCCACGCTCAACAGGTGCACGGCTTCTTCTCGGTGCCGGTCGATCATCTGACCGCCCTCCCGGTGCTGGCCGACCACTTCCGCAATCGTGACTTGAGCAACACCGTGGTGGTGTCTCCCGACTTCGGCAATGCGAAGGAGGCCAACCAGTTCGCGCGGATGCTCGGTGTTGGTATGGCCGCGGGCTCCAAGCGTCGCCTGGCCGATGACCGGGTCGTGATCGACTCGATCGTGGGAAAGATCGGCGGCAAGGATGTCATCATCCTCGACGACGAAATCGCCACTGCGGGATCGGTGGTGGAGCTGATCGCCACGGTTCGTGGCTACAACGTGAAGTCCGTCTCGGTGGCCTGCACCCACGGCCTGTTCTCCGGCAAAGCGGTGGAGCGTCTGAATGCGGTTCCCGACATCCACGAGATCGTGACAACCAACACCGTTCCCGGCCCCCAGGGATTGGATCGTCTGACCACCGTGTCGGTGGCACCTCTGTTCGCCGAGGCTGTGCGTCGCATCAACTGCGGGGAGTCAGTCTCAGGCCTGTTCTCCAATGAGGTCACCTACGGCTGAGCCGGGGCAGTGACTGCAGCCGTCTTTCTCATCGGACGGCTGGTCTGTGGCGTGGTTTCACACCAGCCCGACCAACAATAGCCAAGTAAAACCACAAGGATCTACCCAGGGGTCTTGCAATTCCAGTTGATACCAAGTAAAACAAGGTATTACAACATGGATGTTGGTTGGGAGAGTACCTATGTACGCAGCGGAGCGTCAGCGCGGGATCTTTGATCTGGCTCGCCAGAAGGGCCGGGTTTCGGTGGCCGGATTGGCCCGGCAGTTCGACGTCACGACCGAGACCATTCGCCGGGATCTGGACTTCCTGAACGACCAGGGCGTGCTGCGCCGGGTCCACGGCGGCGCGGTTGTCGCTGAGAACGTTGCCCTGACCGAGACTGGGTTGGCCGATCGGGAACCCGCCCGTGCCTCACAGAAGAGTCGAATCGCCGCGGCAGCGATGGAGTTCCTGCCCGGACCGACCGGTTCGCTGCTCGTGGATGCCGGTACCACCACTGCCCGATTGGCAGCGATGCTGACAGCGGATTCCGCCCGGACGGTTATCACCGGGTCAGTTCCCGTGGCAGGGAAGCTGATCGCCAGCGGAATCAGCGTTCAACTGTTGGGTGGGCGCGTCCGAGGTATCACCGGTGCGGCTGTCGGTGCCGATACCGTGGCGGCCCTGTCGAAGCTGCGCTGCGATGTCGCACTCATCGGCGTCAACGGGCTGTCGGTCGCTCACGGCTTGTCCACCCCCGATCCGGAGGAGGCTGCCGTCAAACGCGCCATGGTGGGTGCGGCGAAGCAGGTCATCGTGCTGGCCGACAGTTCCAAGATCGGTGCCGAACTCCTCGTGGCCTTCGCTGCAGTTTCCGACATTGACGTGCTCGTCACCGATGGGGAAGTGACTCCCGGCGATCGCACCGAACTGGAAGCCGCTGGTG
>DMIX01000311.1 GCA_003451975.1 Propionibacteriaceae bacterium | reverse complement strand
GAGTCGCCTGATCCGACCGAGTCGATCGTCTTGCCCGCTGCTGAGCCTGCCGCCGGTCTTGCGGGCGCCGTAGACGATGGTCCCTCCGGCGAGATCGAGGGGGCCGATGGCTCCGATGACTCTGACGACGGCTTTGAACCGCCCGAGCCACGTCCGATTCCGGTTCCGCACGATCTCGCCGAACTGGCAGCCGAAGCCGTGCGGCGTCCCGATGATGGCTCGGCGCCGGCCAACGATGAGCTGCCGGCACCGGCCGGCGATGAAGGGACGGTCGCGGGCCGCAGCGAGCCGTCGATGCCTGACAGCGGCGCAGCGCTGATTCCACCCAGCGAACCACCGGCGCCGCCCGAGGTGCCGTCCTGGCCCCACCCTGAGCCACTTCGGCTTCCCCCGCCTCCCGAACCGCCCACACCGACCGACTCGATCGGACAGGAGTAGGACGTGAAGGTGTCCGCAGAGAAGATTGCCCCGAAGATCGCCGCGCTGAGCGAGGCCGTGGCGGCCTGCACCGACCGCAGTACCCCCGAGGTCGTGGACAAGGCCGCGCAGGTGGTGCAGCGGGCTGCTCGCCGGATTGAACTCAGCGGCGACTACACCGTGGTGGCTTTGGCCGGCTCAACCGGTTCGGGCAAGTCCAGCCTGTTCAATGCGCTGACCGGAACCGAACTCGCCGAGTCCGCCGTGCGCCGTCCCACCACCTCCCGGGCGATGGCCGTCGGCTGGGGAACGTCGTTGCCCAATGAGCTGCTGGACTGGCTCGATGTGGGCCGCCGTCACCTGATCGCCAGCGATGATCCGGGACTGGCCGAGTTGGTGCTGCTCGATCTCCCCGATCACGACTCCACCGAGGTCGAGCATCGCGTCACCGTGGACCGTCTGGTCGATGCGGTCGACGCGCTCATCTGGGTGGTCGACCCGCAGAAGTACGCCGACGCCTCGCTGCACGATGGGTACCTCAAGCCGCTGGCCGACCATGCCGACGTCATGATGGTGGTGCTCAATCAGGTCGATCGGCTCAGCTCCGAGGAGGTCGAGCACTGCGTGTCCGACCTGCGCTCGTTGCTGAACCGCGAGGGTTTGCACAACACGCCGCTGATGGCAGTATCGGCGCTTCGCGGTGATGGCGTCTTCGAGCTGCGCGGGTCGTTGCAGGCCACCGTGAAACGCAAACAGACCATGCTGCACCGGATCGGCTTGGATGTGCGCACCTCGGCGCAGGCGCTGTCCGATGATCTGGGGCCGAAGGTGCCCGGCAAGATCAACACCAGCATCAAGGGACGCGTCGTCGACACCATGGGTGAAGCAGCCGGGGTGTCACTGGTGACCGAGAGCGTGGGCGAGGCGTGGCGTCGCCGCGGATCCGCCGCAACCGGTTGGCCGCTGGTCAGTTGGGTTTCTCGGCTGCGCCCTGATCCGCTCAAGCAGTTACGCCTGGGTGCTCAGGCGGCCTTGGAACAAAGCCCCACCGATCTCAATCGCACCTCCTTGCCCAAGGCCACCTCGGTGCAGACCGCACGAGTGGAGCAAGGTTTGCGCGAGTTGGTGGATCAGGCTTCCCAGGGGATGCCCTCGGGCTGGGTGAAAGCGGTGTCGGCGGCTGCGCATCGTGATCAGACGCTGTTGCGCGACGACCTGGATACCGCCATCGCCGGAACCGACCTCAAGGTGCATCGCGGTGCGTGGTGGTGGGTGCTGATCACCGTGCTGCAGTGGCTCTTGATCCTGACGGTGGTCGCTGGTGTGCTCTGGTGGCTGGTCGGCCCATTCCTGGCCGGCAGCGGATTCGGAGTGCCGATTCTCTCCTGGTACGGAATCCCCGCCGGAATCTGGGTGGCGGTCGGCGGTGTCCTGGCGGGGCTACTGCTGGCCGGGTTGAGCAGAGTCTTCGTCGCCCTCGGGGCCCGCTCGCGGACTCGGCGGGCTCACAAGGAGCTGCGCGCGGCCGTGTTGGCCGTTGTCGACCAGCAGGTCTTCGCCCCCGTCCAGGCCGAACTCGACCGCTACCACCACGCCCGTGAGGCGGTGCGTGAGGCGCTGCGCTGAGGGTTCAGAGCGCAGCACCGTCGTCGTTCTCCACAGGCCTGCGGTGCGCCATGCACAGGCAGCGCTGCTGGTGCTCGACTGCAGCCGATACTGCCGAGACTCTCCGGTACAAGCAACCAACGCCCGGACGGGCCGAGAACGGAGAGCGACGATGGAGGCAGCGGTATGGATCACCGGCAATGTCGGTGGGGATGTGGAGTTTCGGACTTTCGGTGACGATGTCGCCTACGCCAGTCTGCGGGTGGCGAGCACGCCGCGGCTGCGCCGCGGTGGGGAATGGGTCGACGGGGCCACCACCTGGCTGACGGTCACCTGTACCAGGGCCTTGGCCGAGAACGTTCGCAGTTCGGTCAAGAAGGGCGACGCGGTAGTCGTGGTGGGACGGCTGCGTACCAATCGCTGGGAGGACACCGAGCGCGGCCCGCAGGAGCGCCTCGTGCTCGAGGCGATGTCGATCGGTCACGACCTCAGTCGAGGCGTGAGCGAGTTCCGGCGCGCCACCCGATCGCCGAGCGAGGACACGTCCGGGGTCGGCGAGCTGATTCAGGCGGCAGAGGCTCAGGACGACGACCAGGCCAAAGTCGCCTGAGTCCGTGGCTCGGGCAGCCGCGACCAGATCGCGAATCGTAGCCGAGCATCACCGCGTCCGCGAAGACCGTCCTGCCTGCCCCCTTCCCGCGGCTGGTTGAGGAGGACGCGCAGCGTCGGTCTCGAAACCTGCCCACTCCCACCACGGTTGGTTGAGGAGGACGCGCAGCGTCCGTCTCGAAACCTGCCCACTCCCACCCCGGTGGGTTGAGGAGGACGCGTAGCGTCGGTCTCGAAACCTGCCCACTCCCACCACGGTTGGTTGAGGAGGACGCGTAGCGTCCGTCTCGAAACCTCGCAAGCTGGTTTGTGGACTGTGCCGGGGGTTTCGAGACGCTCACTTCGTTCGCTCCTCAACCAGCCGGAGTGGGGAGGTGTTCTTGTCGAAGTCGGCTCATGTTTTGGTCGGTTGGTTGAGGAGGACGCGCGGCGTCGGTCTCGAAACCTCGCGAGCTGGCCTCTGGAGTTGCGTCGGGGGTTTCGAGACGCTCACTTCGTTCGCTCCTCAGCCAGCCGGAGTGGGTTGGGAGTGTGCTCCTCAGCCAGCCGGAGTGGGTTGGGAGTTCGCTCCTCAGCCGGCCGGAAGGGGTGCGGACGTGCGCACCTCAGCCAGCCGGAGTGGGTTGGGAGTTCGCTCCTCAGCCGGCCGGAAGGGGTGCGGACGTGCGCACCTCAACCGGCCGAGCGGTGGAAGCGTCGGGGTGGCGCCTAGACAGTTCAGTCGCGCGTCAGTTTGCGGTGCGCGGTGCGGTGCGGACGAGCCAGGTCGACGCCGAGACGCTCGACCTTGTTCTCCTCATAGTCGGCGAAGTTGCCCTCGAACCAGAACCAATTGGCATCGTCGTCGTCGGTGCCCTCCCAGGCCAGAATGTGGGTGGCGACCCGATCCAGGAACCAGCGATCGTGGGAGATCACC
>DMIX01000358.1 GCA_003451975.1 Propionibacteriaceae bacterium | reverse complement strand
GCCCACCCCGTAGGTGCACCAGCCCAGCGCCAACTCCGACAGGTCGCCGGTTCCCAACACGATGCCGCCGCGATGGTTGGCCAACCGGAACAGATAGTCGGTGCGCAGCCCCGCCTGAACATTCTCGAAAGTCACGTCGTAGACCGACGCAGCCCGTGCGACGAGACGAGCTTGCTCGGCCTCGTCCGAGGCCAAGGAAGGGTCCGACGAGCGAGGCGAGGAGTCGACGTTTTCGCCGTCACTGAACGGATGGTCGAGATTGTCCAGCATCAGCTTGGCGGTTTCGGTGATGTCGAGGGTGGCGAAGCTCACCCCCAACGCTGTAGCCAGTGCCGTGGCGTTGCCCTTGGTGTGCTCGCTGGTTGCAAAGCCCGGCATGGTGAAAGCCAGAATGTCGCTGCGCGGACGCCCCAGTCTGTCCATAGCGCGGGCGGCCACGATCAGGGCATGGGTGGAGTCCAAACCGCCGGAGACTCCGATCACGATCTTGGGCTGGCCGATTTCTCGGAGTCGCTGTTCCAGTGCTGAGACCTGGATGCTGTAGGCCTCGTAGCAGTCCTGCGCCAGGCGTTCGGGGTCATTGGGCACGAAAGGGAACCGGTTCACCTCCCGCAGCAAGCCCAGATCACCGGTGGCCGGTCGCAGAGCGAAATTCACCGTCCGGTATTCGCCGGTGCGTTCGGCGTGAGTGCGTCGGTTGTCGTCGAAGGTGCCCTGCCGCAGCCGGTCCTGCACCAGGGAGCCGAGATCGATGTCGGCGACGGTGGTGCGCGCTCCGTCCGGGAACCGCTCGGATTCGGCCAGCAAAGCGCCGTTGTCGTAGATCAGGGTTTGACCGTCCCAGCTCAGATCTGTGGAGGACTCACCCTCCCCGGCTGCGGCGTACAGATAGCCGCAGATCAACCGCGACGAGCCTGAGGCGCACAGCAGCTTGCGTTCCTCGGCCTTGGCGACGGTGATGGGGGAGCCGGACAGATTTGCAATCACCGTGGCGCCGGCCAATGCGGCTTCAGCCGAGGGTGGGATCGGCACCCACATGTCTTCGCAGATTTCCACGCTCAGCACGAAGCCGGGCAGATCCTCGGCAGCGAACAGCAGGTCGGAGCCGAACGGTGCGTCCTGGCCGGCGATGCCGATCTCACCGGTGACGTCGTCGCCGCGTCCGATCTGGCGGTTCTCGTAGAACTCTCGGTAGGTCGGCAGATACGACTTGGGCACCACGCCCAACACTTGGCCGCGGTGGATCACCACCGCACAGTTGTAGATGCGGTTCAGGCTGGCCAGCGGTGCGCCGACGATCATGATGCATTCCAGGTCGACGGTCTGGGGCACCAACCAGTCCAGAGCCGCAAGGGTGGCTGCGAGGACGGCGTCCTGCATCAGCAGGTCTTCGATGGAGTATCCGGTGAGGTTCAATTCGGGGAACACCGCCAGGCAGGCACCGGCCTCGGCGGCCGTTCGGGCCTGCGCTAAGGCGGCCTCGGCGTTCGCCTGCGGCTGGGTGAGCGTGATCGGGCCGGTACAGGCCGCTACCCGGGCGAATCCGTGGGCGTACAGGTTGAAGAAGTCCATCGCGAGCTCCTGGCTTCGGTGTCGATGTCAGCATGCCACGCCGGACGCCATTGGGCTCGTCGCACGCCGAGCGGGTAAGACTGGTGTCATGACCATCACGACTCTGGAAACCCCCGACGGTGAGGGCGAACTTGCGGTGAGTGAGGCTGACGACCAGGCCGCCGTCCTGTTGCTGGGGCACGGTGCCGGCGGCGACATTGACGGCTGGGACTTGGACCTGCTCGCGCACCGGCTGCCGGCATTGGGGGTCACTGTCGCCCGGTTCCGGCAGCCCTATCGGGTCGCGGGCCGGCGCATCTTCAACTCCAAGCCCGGTCTTGATCGGGCCTGGTCCGTGGCGCTAGCTGAAGTGGGTCGTCGGTGGCCGTCGCTGCCCCTGTTCACCGGCGGACACAGCGCGGGTGCTCGGACCGCCTGTCGGGGCTTCGGCCATGGCCAGCAGGGCCTGGTGCTGCTGTCCTTCCCGTTGCATCCGCCCGGCAAGCCCGATCAGGCCAAAGCCGAGGATGTGGGTGCCGCCGCCGGCCCAGTCTTGATCGTGCAGGGTGGCACCGACGGTTTCGGTACCCCCGGCGAGGTTCGCACTGCGCTGGCGTCCGTCGGTCGTGACGATGTGCGCGTGGTGGAGTTGCCCGGCGCCGGACACTCGATGGTCGCCACCGCCGGCACCACCGCCGACCAGATGGCCGAGCGTGAGCGACTCATGATCTGGTCGGTAGCCGCGTTCATCGAACAGGTCTTGGCGGGATCCGCGCCCGACGGCCCGTGCGGCGCCTCGGCCACTGCTACGCCCGGTTGAGGAGGCCCGCTGGGCCGTCTCGAAACTTCGTGACCCTTTCCCCCGGCTGGTTGAGGAGGCCCGCAGGGCCGTCTCGAAACCCGGTGCCCTTCCCCCTGCGGCTGGTTGAGGAGGACGCGCGGCGTCCGTCTCGAAACCTCGCAAGTTGGTTTGTGGACTGTCTCGGGGGTTTCGAGACGCTCTCTTCGTTCGCTCCTCAACCAGCCGGAGTGGGGGTGCTCCTGAACCAGCCGGGGTGGGGGAGGTTGCTCCTCAACCAGCCGGAGCGGGGGCGAGTTCGCCCCGATGTTCGGCGGTGTTGGGGCGGGAGCGCTTCACGGCTGGACGGCGGGAGCGGCGCGCGTCATGGCCGGGCTGTGCGCTCTCGCTGGAGCAGGGACTGCTTCACGTCCATTCCCCAGGCGAAGCCGCCCAGCGAGCCGTCCGAGCGCAACACCCGGTGGCACGGCACGAACAGCGCAGGGGCGTTGCGGGCACAGATCGAGGCGGCGGCGCGGACCGCGCGCGGCGTTCCCAAGGTGTTGGCGAATTCGGCATAGGACAGTGGCTGCCCGGGGGCGATCTCGCGCAGTCGGTTCCAACCCTGCTGCTGGGCCGGTGTTCCGAACTGACGCACCTCGACGTGTTGAGGTGCGGTCAGATCGCCGTCGTAGAAGGCGTCGATCGCGGTACGCACCCCCGCCACACGGGGATCGCCGGGGTTGACCATCGAGACCTCGGCGGGACGTTCCGCAGCCCGGATCCGCTCGATGATGGCGGTGGCCGAATCGGTCCAGCCGGACGCCCAGACTGCGCGTCCGTCGAACAACACGGTGAACGGCCCGTCAGCAGTGGTGAAGGTGGTCAGGATCATGGCTGCCCTTTCGTGGTAGCGGCGTTGCGCCACAGGTGGATCGCGGCGTAGGAGCGCCACGGGGACAAGGTTTCGGCCCAGCCCGCCAGGGGCGCGGCATCGGCGGGGAGCCCGAGCCGAACAGCGCCAGCGCGCAGCGCAACATAGGTGATCGGAAACACATCGGGGGAGCCCAGCACCCGCATGGCGACATAGTCGGCGGTCCACGGTCCGATGCCCGGTTCGGCCAGGAGTCGGGAGCGTTGTTCGTCGGGGTCGTCGGCTGCGCTGAGGGATAGTCCACCGCTGGCCAGCTTGCCGCTGATCCGCACGAGATTCTGAATCCGACTGCGAGGGCCGGTGAGCACCTGGTCTCCGAAGTTCGCGATGGCCTCGCAGGTGGGGAACAGGTGAGTCAGTCCCAGCGGATTGGCCTCAAAGGCGGCACCGGTGGCCGCCGTCAGACGGGACAGCTGCGTACGAGCGGCCGCCACCGAAATCTGTTGGCCGATGACCGCGCGCACCAACAACTCGTGGGGATCGACCACTCCGGGCACTCGGACGCCTGGTACGGCCGCCACGGCCGCGGCCAGCTGCGGATCGCTGGCGAGTACCTCGTCGATGCCGATCGGGTCGGCGTCGGCGTCGAACAATCGGCGCACCCGGGCCACCAGCGGCAGCAGGTCGGTCAGCGTGGCCAGGCCGGCGTGCAAAGCGAGTCCACCGTTTGTGGCCTCGACGCGGAACCAAGCCGGGCCGGCGGGGAGCCGCAGGGTGCGCTGGTAGAAATCCGTCCCGGATTCCTCCACTCCCGGGACGGCCCGCGCAGCCAGCCAGGCGAAGACGCCAGCGGCGTCGAAGGGTGGACGCACCGGCAACTGCAGATCGACGGTGAGCCAGTC